>JAHFDV010000164.1 GCA_023248815.1 Myxococcales bacterium | reverse complement strand
CTGGTCTGCGTGCGCTGCTGGAGACATGGCCTCCTTGGGAAAGGTCATCCGAAGTGTCGTTCCGGCGCCCGAGATTGTGTCAATCTCGATCGACCCGCCGAGCAGCTCTGTCGCCTCCCGTAGCGCGCTCATTCCGACGCCTCGACCGGAGATTGTCGTGACCTCGCTCGCCGTCGACAACCCCTCGTGAAAGAGCGCGGCGTAACGATCGGCCTCGGGAGGCAGTCCGAGAGCACGGGCGCGATCCGTGATTCGTGCCCAGTCGATACCGCCACCGTCGTCGGATATCTCGACGATGAAGGATTCGTCGGCGACTCGCGTCTTCAGCTCGACCTTTCCTCGAGGTGGCTTGCCCTTCGCCAAGCGTACGTCACCGGGCTCGATTCCGTGATCGACCGCGTTGCGTACCGCATGAATGAATGCACCCCAAAATCCGCCCCAGTGGCCCGGATCGGTCGCGAGGTCATTTCCTTGCGCCTGCACTTCGATGTCCTTGTCCAAGCGCCGGCCGAGCTTTCGCGCTTGCTTCGCGATTTGTTCGAGACGTTTTTTGGTCGGCTCGAGACGAAATCTGGATGCCATCGCCAAGAGCTTGCCGGGATCTGCGTTGCTGCGAATCTCCTCCTCGAGGGCCGCGAGGTCCTTCTCTTCGACCTCTATCACCTTGGCGGCAGGGCCAACGAGCTCCGCAACGCTCTCCTCGATCGCTCGCCAACGTGCTTCGAGCGGAGCCGTGTCGGCGGGGGCAAGAATATGCGCTGCATCTTCGAGAGTCGATTCTAGTTCCTCGCAGATGGATGCGATCGTTCCGAGGTCGAACATCGCAGAGTTCCCCTTCAGCGTGTGAATCACGCGCCGCAGCCGCGGCAAGTCGCCACCGTCGCTCGCACAAATTTCCCGCACGAGCGCCGCCGCTTCGGCGAGGAACTCTTGCACGACGGCGCGCTCGGAGAAAAAGCGCTGGAAGAGCATCGCCTGCTCTCGAGCGATTCGCTCCGCGCGTTCGCTTCGGAGGTCCGTAGTGACGTCGGTCACGACGACGAGAAAGCTCTCGGGCGTAGCGGCATCCCCGATCGGGAAGTAGCCGAGGCGATAGTGCTGATCGCCGACGGCCAAGTGGCGCGGCATTTGTTCGAGCGTGAGCTCGAGCGGCATTACATCCGCGAGCACTTCGAACCATGCCAACTCAGAACGTTCCGCAAAGTCGAGCGAACCACGGCGCAGCGCAGCGAAGAGAGTCTCGCCACGGACAAAAGGCCCGAGCCATTTGTCGAGAGCGCTCGATCGCTCGTCGGAAAGCGTCCCCTGGCGATCAATCGTCGCGAGACCTTGTGACACGTTGTCCAGCACGAGACGGAGATCTCGATTGCGCCTGTCGAGCTCGGACGTGCGTGCGTGCACGATTTTTTCCAGGCCGATGACGTTGTCGAAGAAGCCGCGTGCAATCAAGCACGAGACCACCGACTCCACGGCAACGAACGCTGCGTGTACCGCGACGACCCAGACCGAGGCCTCGTAGTTGAATACGCTGCGCGGAAGCACCAGGAAGAGAGTGAGATGATGAAGCACGACGGTCACCGCGGCGGCGACGATGACGAGCGGGTTCCCGAATACCGCCAGCATCGCGAGCAGCGCGAAGAAATAGAAGTGCATCTCGATCTGCATCGGCCCTTGACCGAAGTGGACGAGCGCACCCCCCATGAACATTGCTGCGACGCCCATGGTCATGGAGACCACCCGAGGATTTTTGATCGACGAAGAGGCAACGACGGGCCCAAATACGATGGCACTCGTGATCGCGCCCGCGAGCCACGTACTCGTGCCATTGAGCCAGCCGAGGAGCATCATCAGCGGCACGTGAAGCGCCAAAAATATGAGTGCTATGCGATTCAGCCGGAGCAGGTAGCGGGCCTCGAAATCCGAAATCTCGGGCGGCAGGAAGAAGCGCCATGCGGTCTGTCGCTTGGTCACGGCAGCCGAAGAGGGTTGATTAGCGCGCGGAGCTCAGCGCTCACTGCGCAGCCGAAGATGGGAAGCGCCGTGGCGATGCCGCGAGATTGGATCTCGGAAAAGAGCTCGAGGTCTTTGGGCTCCGGCCCCTGCTTCGCGCTCGTATATCCCCCCGAGTATCGAATCGATCCATCGGGCGCAACGACGAGAAAAAGCGGAGCCGCGCCGACGTGGTAGCGCGCGGAAAGCTCGCTTGCCGTGACGTGGGTGATGGCGAACGACTTCTCGGAAAGAGCCTTCTCCATCCGAGCATCGTTGCCGACGAGAAGAACGTGCTCCCTGACCCCTTCCGGGCGGACGCTCTCGGTGAGATGCGAGACGATCCGCTGCGAGCAACGACACTCGGTGTATAATACATGCACCATCATCCACCGTCCGGAATCGACCGGGGATCGAAGCGCCGCGATGGGTGCCTGAGCGTCCGCTGCAGGCGGGGGAAGTGCGACGGCATGACGGGCGAGAAGAGTTACACCTACGGCAGTCATGGCGACTGCCCAGCCCGCCAGCATTCCACGCGCGACCCGATCGCTCGCCACTCGCAGCTTTGGTCTCCGCAGCTGCACGAAGGCGCGAAGAAGGTTCGCTCGAAAATCGGCCATCCCTCGAGTGTACGGCCGGGAGGAGGACCGACGAGACAGCATCGACGCTATTTTTCGCCGACCGGCGCTTCGCTTCCGAGAGTGGCTACATGAACCTGGTTTCTACCCCCACGTTTCGCGGCGTACATCGCGCTGTCGGCCCTAGCGACGAGCTCGTCCAAGGTTTCCTTCGTAGTCCATTCGGAAATTCCGATCGATGCGGTGAGTGGGATAGGTAGGCCCGCATCATCCTCTACGACGAGCTCCGAGATTGCGACGCGCAGGCGTTCGGCCGCGATCCGCGCGCCCGCGAGGGCGGTGCTCGTGTAGGCCGCGACGAACTCCTCTCCTCCCCACCTCGCGGCGTGGTCGGAAACGCGGAGGAACTTGCGAAGGAGCGTGCCCAGTGCGACGAGGACGCGATCGCCGCCGGCATGTCCGTGACGGTCATTGATGTGCTTGAAGTGGTCGACGTCCAAAAGGATGAGCGAGAGGGGATGCCCATATCGCCGCGAACGCGACAATTCCGTGTTCATCACCGTCGTGAAGGCGCGACGATTCATCAGGCTCGTCAGAGGGTCCGTGGAAGCAACACGCTGCGATTCTTCGATGAGCGCAGCCATCCTGACGGCACCCCCGAGCTCGCGTCCAACGATGGCCATGAGTGAGCGCGCATCTTGCTCGTAACTCTCGATCGGACCAAGGGCGACCCGGGCGACGATGCGGGGGCCAAATGGGACGTCACAGACGATCGCCTCGGGTCCGTCTTCTTCGGGAAGGGCGTCTTCGTCCTCGATGTCTAGAACAGGAGTGTCGCTACCAATACCGAGCGCTAGACGCGCTTGCGTCTCGCTGATGCCTCTCCTCGATGGATGCCGATGAATTGCGAAGCGGCCCGGTCCAAAGGTCGAAAGCGCGAGCCAGCGATAGCGCGAAACTTGCGACATGAATTGCCCGAGTTGATCGAAGAGGCGCTCGAAGCTTCCGGCGCTGGCGAGAGCCCGAATCTCCGACGAGATCACCGAGTCAAAGAGTGCCGTGTCGAGATGCCGCGCGATGCGGTCGTAGATTCCGATTGTGCCGCCGCTCAGTTGGACGAAGAACGAGTCCGACTTCTTCGTGGACGGCAACGCTTCCTTGATCGCGCGGACGAGCTCGCTCATCCGGCCCTTCAGCACGTAAGAGGAGGCGCCCGCGCGCTCCGCCCAGAAGCGATTGCGAGGCTCGTCCGTCGCACCGCACAAGATGACGGGAACGTCGAACGTCGCAGGCTCGGATTTGAGAAGGCGACACAACTGGACGCCGGAGATGCTCGGCATCCACAAGTCGGCGATCACGGCCGAGGGCGGCGCGGAGAGCGCCATGTCTGCGCCCTTTACGGCATCCGACGCTTCATCGATCTCGTACCCCTGTGCAACGAGGCGACGCGCGAGCACTTCGCGCCCCGGATCACTGGGGTCGATGAGCAAGATTCGTTTCACCATCGCCATGGCGCAACCTAGCGTCAGGAGAGCGATGAGGGCAACGGCGAGCTGAACGTCTAACCGTCGACTTTGCCAAGTGTCGCAAGGGCTCGGAGCGGCGCTCCGGTAAGGCGGTGAGTGGTCCAATCGCTCAAGGGGCTACTTCCAAGCGCCAGATAGAAATCGATGGCGGGCTGATTCCAGTCGAGCACGGCCCACTCGAACCGCGCGCATCCGCGATCGATCGCGATCTTGGCGCACGCCGAGAGGAGCGCCTTCCCGAATCCTTGCTTCCGCATTTCGGGTTGGACGAACAGATCTTCGAGAAAGAGACCCGGCTTGCCGAGCCAAGTGCTGAAGTTGTGAAAGAAGAGCGCAAAGCCGACGCTCACTCCTTCATCCGTTTCCGCGATGAGCACTTCGGCGCGCGGCCCTTTGCCGAGGGCAGGAGCGCCGAAGAGATGTTCCGCGAGCTCGTCACGCTCGAGAACGACGGCATCGGGTTCGCGTTCGTAGAGAGCGAGATCGCGAATGAACTGGATGATGACGTCGAGATCGGAAGGGCGCGCAGGACGAACGGGCATGGCGCGAACTCTAACGCGCATTCGGCGACTCGCCGCAGCGACCGCCATCTCCGAGAGCCCTTCCCGCCCGTTTCAGCGTGGCTTGGGCGGCTCGCAATACCCGTCGCCCTCGAAGAGCTTGCATCCCCAAAACGCGGGACAGTCGAAGAAGGTCGAGCAAGCCTGCGTGCAAAAATAGTTCGTCCCGCCATCCGCGGCCCCGAAGCCGATGCATTGCTGCGTACCGAAGCACGTTCCCGTTCCAGCGCACGACGTAGCGGTTGCCTTCGGATAGGCCGCCGTTCGGCCGCACTCCTGCTGACACGCATAGCCGTCATCGCAAGCCGCTCTCGGAATGCAGGCGCGGCACTCGAAGGAAGCCATCTCGCAAGCTGCCTGACACGTCTCCCCTCCGCCCATCGGAGAGTCACACGCCACCATCCGATCGCAGAAACCGGTGCACTCCGGGTCACCGATGGGCGGCTTCGTGTCGCGCGCTCCGGCCTCTCTCCCGATGTCGCTCGCGTCGCCGGCATCATGGGCGACGATGATCAACGTGTCAGAAGTGCAGGCGCCCCAGGTGAAGAGAAAACTTCCAAGAATTACGGTCAAAAAAGCAAAGCGCATGGGAATACGTCGTCGGAAGATCCGCTCGCGGCTCAACAATCGCTCTCCAGATGCGTCATCTTCACACGCGCCCTCTTCACGTGCGCCGTCGTACAAGCTGCGATCTGGAGCGTTTTCGTCATCCGCGATAGGCCGTCGCATCCGGAGTCGCTGAAACCGCGCGAATGTTGGCACGGTCCGAGACGATCGCACCGAGCCCGGCCAGTACGGTCGCGAAGCCCACGAGTGTTCCGAGCACGGGGACCTGCGTGAGGAGGGCAAAGATCGCGGCGCCGAGTGCGAGATGCGCGTGCACGCTCTTGGTCTTGTGCCGCAAGAGAAGCTCACCGACGAGCCCACTCACGACGATGAGGCCGACATATACCGCGACGGCACCAACGAGCACGATCGCCAGAGCGAGAGGTATGCCGATGATCGTCACGCACAGGATCACCGCTGCGACGGACGCCGCCACGCTGGCGACGACTCCGAGCCCCACGCTCCTCAGCGGGCGACGCGCCACTTCGTGACGAAGTGATTCCATTCGTTCGGGTCGAAGAGAAAGTGCAATCGCGCCGAAGAGGAAGATCAGCGCGAAGCGCGAGAGAACGCTGCCGACACCGTCCGAGATGCGTTCGTGGAGCGTCCGCTTTACCTCCGGCGCGTCCACGTCGTCGCGCTTCCAAACGCTGCTCTCGACTTTTCCGTGCGTGATGGCTCCCTCTTCGCGATGAATGACGCCGCCGAGCGAGATCGTATTTCCATCGATGGCCGCACCTTTTTCCACGTCGATCGATCCGCCGATTGCGACCGCGTCTCCTTTGACACGCGCCTCGTCGTGAACTTTCGCGGTGCCGCCGACGACGACGAGATCGCCCGTCACTTTTCCAAACACCTCGACCGAGCCACCGACGACGCTGACATCGTGGACGATCTCGTCCTTCTCGATGCGAATCGACTCACCCTTCGCCGCGCGATCCTGTCCTCGCTCGTCGTGCTGATCGGTCGGCGCTTCGGACTTCACGGGCGGAGGATCGACGTTCGCCGGCACGCCTGCTTTGGTTGGCGGTTCCGGTGGCTTCGGGGGAACCTCGATCTTGGGCGTGGCCTCTTCGCTTGGTGCAACACGAAGAATCAAGAGCTCGCCGCTTCGCTTCGCTTCGTAGTTTCCGGGGCTCGCGTCGAACACGGCGTCGAGCACGGCGTCCGCGGGGACGTTCTTCACGTGAATGCTGACGCGCTCGTGATCGCGGAGATCGCCGCCAACGAGGTTCCAGCCTGCCGCTTTCGCGAGCTCGCGCACGGCACCTTCGCGCTCGCCTTCCCAATCGAGCGTCACGCGCTTTTCGTCTTTCGGCCAATCCCCTGCGCGCGTGACACGCGCAGACGATGTCGATGGAATCGATGCAATGGCGAGGAACAGAGAGAGCGGCAGGAATTTGGATGCAGTATTCATGAGATTTCTTTCGAGAATTCGGGCGCGCTTACGGCACGCGACGATCAAGCTTTGAGAAGTCGTTTGGAGAGCGCGAACGCGAGGAACATCACGAGCGACCCCGCGACGAGTAGGAGCGCCCAAGACAGGCCGCCCGTTGCGAACAGTCCTTTGGCGACGACAGGAGCAATGCGACGGATCGCACGGCTCGTTTGGAACGCCTCGAGCAACCAGACATCGACGCTCCGCAAGAGGAGAAGCGCTCCGGTGATGCCCATCGCCGAAACGAGTGCAATCCAGAGCGTGGGCGCCTTGGCCTTCGCGAATCGATTTTGAATCGGCGCGCTCGCCATCGCACTTTGGAGGTCCCCTGCTTCGAGCAAGGCGTCGCCGAGACGCGCCATGCATTCTTCGCAGCTCTCGAGATGAGTGCGCGCTTCATCGTTCATCGGCCTTCCGTCGCCGAGGAGAGAGAGATCGAGTTCCGTGAGGTGTTTCATGTTCGCGACTCCGGCAGGCGTTCCTTGTTCATGGCTCGATGAAGTGTGGTCTTTGCGCGCATCAGCCACGTCGCGACGGTTCCCACGGGGACTTCGAGACGTTTGGCGATCGCTTCGTAGGCGAGGCCTTCGACGTGAAAGAGAAGGATGGCGCGACGTTGTCCTTCGGGAAGCGCTTCGATCGCGCTCTCGAGCCGAGCGAGCTCTTCGCGGGACCCGAGCTGCTGCGCGCCATCGCGAACGGAAGCTTGCGTGAGACTCGCAGCGCGATTTTCCAGAGAGTCGCTCGACGTATCTTCGAACGTCGCACGATGCTTTTGCCGATCGCGGATCACATCGAGAGCGACGAAGCGCGCCACACCGACGGCATAACGTTCGAGCGTCACGTGGCTCGGTACTGCAGCCTCGAGCACGCGGCGCATCGTCTCTTGGACCGCGTCTTCGACGTCTGGCGAATGCGAGGACTCGCGAAGGACGCGGGCGATGACGGCGCGCACGAGGACCGCAGTCGTTGCGAGCGATTTCGCCTCGTGGGTCGCTACGGGTTGCGGAGCTGTTTGCGCCATCATCTTCGGGTCGAGGGCGAATTGGAGCACGAGTTCACCAAAATCTTGTTTCGGTGATCGGCTCAGGCGTATGCGGGCGAGGCTTCGACGGTCCGACGCGCCGACGCGCCGACGATTGGATACGCGTACGGCGTTCCGTTCAGCGCTTTGAACGCTGCGTAGAAGTGGAACGCGAGGAAGACAGGGATCGCGAGACCGCACGTGACGATCGAGATGCCGGTCCCGAGGAGGGACCAGAGGAGCGATGCGAGCGCCTGCTCCGCGATGTACTTCGAGTCGTTGCGCTTCAAGAGGTAAACAATCAGCGGCGCGAGGAACCACGCGAACGCAGTGCCTGCATGCGCGGTGAATGCGGCAAGGCGTTCGTCAGAGGTCGGGGTACGTTCGAGATCAAACATGAGGTGAAAAACTCCTTCATGAGGGATGTCGGAGACGGACGGGTCTAAATTTCAAGAATCGACGAAGGGCGCTCCCGATTGTCCTAAGCCGTTGATTTATGTGACCTCGAAGCTGGCGTTCTCGCCCTAGTTGACGCGCGATGATCGCTGAACGAAGAGCGACATTTTCTCCTCAAGGTTTTCTCGACCTGAACGTCCTTGCTCTGTGGCGTGGTCTTGTTGGGGACCGCAGGAGAAGGAACGCATGTCGCAAACATCGAATTTCCCGTCGAAGCCATCTTCCAAAAAGAAGGCTGTCCCGCCGCCGCTTCCGACGATCGCGCTTGCCGATTCGATCGAAGAGCGACTCTGGTTTGGCGATGATGATCCGCAGCGCAGCGCTGAAATCGCCTCGGCGACGATGGCGGCGCACATGGCGCTCATCACGGGCCTGAAGCCGTTTCCGGTCGTCGCGCAGAAAGTCGCCGCGCTTGCGTCGAGACCCGAGACGACTCCCAAAGACTTGCGTGTGCTCATCGAACGCGATCCTGCGCTCGGGGCTCAGCTCCTTCGCGTCGCCAACTCCGCCTTCTATCGCCGCGGGCCCACGTGCTCGTCGATCGAAGACGCCGTCGTGCGTCTCGGCTTCGGTGAGGTCGCGCGGCTCGTCGCCGGTTTTGCGACGATGGCGATGTTCAAAGACGAAAAAGGCGCGGGGCTCCGCTTCCGCGATCACAGCGTGCGCGTCGCTGCAATCGTGAAAGTTTTGGCCGACTCGTTCGACGAGCGTCTCGCACCGACGGCGTATCTCTGCGGACTCCTCCATGACATCGGAAAGCTGATGTCGCTTCAGGTAAACGAGATCCCGTATCACACGTATGCGCCTCACATTCTCGAGACGCCCGACGTCGTGCACATCCAAGAGCGCAAAGACTCCGGCTACGACCATGCCGTCCTCGGCGCGCACATCTTGAAGAAGTGGAACCTTCCGCAGAACGTCGTCGACGCCGTCGCGTATCACCATCAGGCGGGTCGCGCGTTCGACATCGGCGGAGAGGTCGCTTCGCTCGTGGCGCTCATTCGCACGGCCGACCGCATCGAATACTTGCATGCGGCGGGCTTCGGCCCGACCGAAGACGAGCTCGACCGACTCGTGCGCGACTCTGCCATTTCGTATCTCGACTTCGGCGGTGCGCAGCTCGAAGCGCTGTGGCCGAAGATGATCGCCTTTGCAGACGAGACCATGGCGGGTCTTAGGTAACGCGCATTGACGATGCCCCACTTCGTTCGAGGGCATCGCAATGCGCTCCTTACGCACACGTCTCGCCGATTGGTTGCTTTGTTCTTTCGCGGCTACGCCGCGGGGGATGGCGGGACTGAGTCCTTGCGCGCGCTGACGGTGCCCCACTTCGTTCGAGGGCTTCGCAATACGCAGACAGCCCCGAGCCCTCGTTGAGGCAAATCGCAACACATTGGGGCCGTCACTCGCAACGCCGCCCAAGAATTGGAGAAGTGGGCGGAGGGAAAAAAGTTGTCAGCTTATTGTTGCGTCGGCTCGGCGATAAGAAACAATCAGGCGCGTGAAGACCCTCTACCCGCTCGCCACTCTGGCTACTGTTGCTCTCATCGCTCAAGGCTGCTCGAGCGACACACTGGCTCGCTACGGCGACGATGACACTGGCAACGGTGACAATGGCGGCGCTTGGTCGATGGCTGGCCATCCCGGGTTCAAGCTCCACCCGGACGCGGTCCTTCTCTCTTCGGTCGATGCCGACGCGATCTACGACATCACGGTGACCGACACGACGCTGCGTCTCCCGCGACTCAATCACGAGGCACTCATCTCGGCGCTCGTCGCTGGAAAATCGATTCTCGCAGGTCGCGCCAACGAAGACGACGCGATCAAGAATCCGGGGTTCATCCGGGGCATCATCACGATCGCGAACGATGGCAACGACGTGATCATGACGACCGCTTCACTCGAACCGGTCGACATCATCCGGGGGCACCTGGATCTCGGCGGGAAAGAGCGCCCACAAATCACGATGCCTGGCGCGCGCGCCAAAGCGAACGCCGGTGGCGCCGCAACCCAGGCGCGTACGGACAGGCTCAATGACGGCGTGACGGTGAAGCTCATCGACACGCGGGCTGACATCGACCTCCCGACGCTCGAGCTCGACCTTGCAAAGTTTCCCGTCGGAAAGAAAAACGCTTCGGGTGAATCGGCAAAGTCACTCGAAATTTCTGGCGGAATGAAAGCCGCACTCGAGACCGATATGTATCTCGAGCTCGGCGTCAACGGCTCGGTCGACATGGGCTGGGATAACGACGCGGGTTTCTGCTTGGACGCAGGGCTCTTCGGTCGTCACTGCACGGGTGAGCCCATTGTCGAAGGAAGCACCGAGCTTTCCACGAGCTATGAATTCAGCGTCAAACCGACGATCGAAGTCGAAGGTAAGATCGCGGTGACGGTCGACATTCCCGAGGTCGCCTTCACCGCAGCTTGCGCCATTCCTCCGGGCATTCCGTGCTTCATTCAAGGCGGCTTGGACGGAAGCATGGGACTCGCCGTCAACGGTCTCGCGAAAGTCACGACCGACCGACCATTCCGTCTTTATGGCGTCTCGAGAATGGGAGGCAGCTTCGACAAGAACGGCGTCAAGCTGACGAGCTCGGGAACGCCCAACGTCGACGGCCCGAC
>JAHFDV010000543.1 GCA_023248815.1 Myxococcales bacterium | reverse complement strand
TCACGATGACGCCGAGCGGCTCGAAGCGAACTTCCTCGACCATGCCCGAGTCGTCGAACACTTTTTCCGACGCGAGCGCTTTCTTCGTCTCCTTGAGGAAGAAGTCGACGCGACCCGAGAGCGCATTGATCTCGTTGAGCGCTTGCTTGAGCGGTTTGCCGACTTCGGAAGTGAGCGTTTGGGCGAGACGGTCTTTGTTCGTCTCGACGAGCTCTTTCCACTTCGCGATCTTGGCGATGCGCTCTTCGAGCGGAAGAGCCGCAAACGCCCCTTGCGCCGCACGCGCGCTCTTCGTCTTCGCAGCGACGGTCTCTGCCGTGTCTTCTTGAACTTCGCGGAGCGTTTCGCCCGTTGCCGGGTTTCGAACTTGGAGCATCGGCAAATGCTCCCGCTACTTCACCGCGCCGTCAATGAATGACGACGGCGCGTCGCGTATTGGGCCCGATTCAGCGCGATTGGCTGATGAGCGCTGAGAAGATCTGGAGGAACGGTAGAATCGCTACGAGCAGATAGATGCCGGCGTTGAGAAACGCGCGCCCCATGGGACGCCCGATCTTCCCGAGTAGGAGCGCCATGATGATGCAGATGACTCCGCACGCGCCCCAGCTCACGGTGCGTACGAGAACCAAGATCAAGATGACTCCCGGCGAGATCTTTCCGGAGGGGATCAAGAGAGTGACGACGAGAAGCGCCAACGCGGCAAATACGAGCCCGCGACGCACGCCATCGAGCCGCTGAATCATCTGAATCGTGCTGGCTTCGTTTGCGACGGATTCCCCCGCGATGCGCTCGGCGGCTGCCGCCCTGTACGGATCGAAGGCCTGCTGATTTTGAAAGCCTGGCTGATGCTGGAAGCTCGGCTGATTCTGAAATCCTGGCTCGGGAGCCCCCTGATACGGGACGATCGCATTCGCGGGGGGAGGTGCGAAGCTATTGCTCTGTGCCGGCGTCGGTGCTCCGAATGGGCTCCCTGGTGCCGAAACGCGCTGATCGGGTGGCGGCGCCGCAAAGGGACGCGCGGCGGGCGGAGCGCGAAAGGGACCCGGAGGGTCCTTGGGATCGTTCGACGACATTCGAAGCGATTTTAGGCGGCGTCGACCCGAACTACCAGGGGAAGCGACGCCGATTACGAAGTGCGTTCGAGCGCTTCGAGATTCACGCGCGGTCCGGTAAAGCGCTTCTTCGCAAAAAGCTGCCAGAGCGCGGCCATCGCCGCAAGCGACCCCAAGAGAATGCCTCCCGCGAGAAGGTTCGGCGGAAGTGCACCAACGACGAGGACGAAGCCCGTCCAAAGGACCGCGACGGACGCGACGACCGTGCTTGCTTTACCGAGGGAGAAGGGCCCGCGTCTTTTCCAAGATCCGCGCCGGCGCGCGACGACCCCGAGCGCGATCGGTAGAGCGTAGCTCACGTAGAGGCCCATCGTCGCGACCTGCGCGACGATGACGAATGCGCTCTCTGATGCGAGCGTCGTCATGACCGTGAGCACGAAGGCCGCGATCGCAATGACCATTGCCGCGTTGGCGGGCGTCCGAAAGCGCGTGCTCACTTTCGCGAGCTTTTCCGAAAACGGGAGACCGCCGTCGCGCGAGAATGCGTAGAGAGTGCGTGATGCGCTCGTGATGCTCGAGAGTCCGCAGAACCACATTGCGATGATCGCCAGCGCGAGCCCCATCTTTCCGCCGCGCGGCCCGAGGACCGTCTCCAAAATGAAGAGCGCTGCGTGATCGCTCTTCGTGACGGCATCGAGATCGCGGATCGAGAGCGTGAGGGCGACGAGAAGCGCATAGCCCGCGATCGCACTGACGACGACCGCGGAGAGAATTCCAAATGGGGCACGGCGCTCGGGGTCACGCGTTTCTTCGCTGAGATGCGCCGACGCGTCGTACCCCGTGAACGTGAACATGCTCAAAATCAAGCCATTGAGAAAACCTAGCGATGTATTTCCATCCGCTCGGTTCGTCACGTCTCCACGCGCAAGAAACGAGAGGGGCTGCCCCGCTCCGAAGAAGAAGAGCAATCCGACGAGGAGCGCGACCCCCAACAGGTGAACGATCGCAGAAAAGTCGTTCAGGCGCGCTACGAGCTTTACGCGCGTGATGTTGAGAAGCGCGTGCGCCGCCAAGACGACCGCGAGAAGCGGCAGCGCGGCCTTCCCGGAGAGTCCGAGCACCGCCCCGAGCTCGCGCGCGCACCCGAGATCGATCGCGGCGACGACGGCGATTTGCCCGACCAAGTTCATGAGAGCCGTGAGCCATCCCCAGCCGGGCCCTCCGAGGAGCGCCGACCAGTGATAGAGCGCCCCTGCCGTCGGAAACGCGCTCGAGAGCTCGGCCATCGCGAGTGCGACGATCAACGTGAAGGCGGAAACGAGCGGCCATCCGAGGCCAATCGCGCGTGGCCCTCCTGGACCGATCGCGTCCGAATACGTGGTGATGCAACCCGTGATGACGCTGATGATCGAGAAGCTGACGGCAAAGCTCGAAAAGCCCCCCATCTCGCGCAAGAGCTCCTGCGCGTAGCCGAGCTTGCCGAGCTCTTTCTGATCGTCGCGCGAATCGCTTTCAGACACGGTTCGAGAATACCGAGGTTCGGCCAATCCTCGTGAACGCATTTCGGTTACGCATCGAGCGCGGGCGCGAGATAATCGCCGCTACCACCATGAAGCGAAACAAGACGGCAGCGGCGGGTGTGCTCGAAGAGATCCGTAAGAGTGATGTCCAGAAGGTGAAGGTCGCCGTCACCGACATCGACGGCGTATTGCGTGGAAAGTACATCCACAAGGACAAGTTCCTCTCGGCAGCCGAAACCAACTTCGGATTTTGTAGCGTCATCTTCGGATGGGACGTCGCGGATCTCGCCTATGACCACGTAGACTACACGGGCTGGCACAATGGCTATCCCGATTCGAATGCCGTCATCGACCTCGCGACGCATCGGCGTGTTCCATGGGAGAACGACATTCCGTTCTTCCTCGGCGACTTCATCGACGACAAGGGCGGTCCCCTCCCCATCTGCCCGCGTCAGCTCTTGAAGCGCGTCATCGCGAAGAGCGAGAGCATGGGACTAACGCCCAGCTTCGGCATGGAGTTCGAGTGGTTCAACTTCAAGGAAGATGCCGAATCGCTGCGGGCCAACGCCTTTGCATCACCGAAGCCGATCACGCCCGGCATGTTCGGTTACTCGATGATTCGCGCCGCGCAAAACGAGCCATTTTTCCGCGCGATCATGGACGAGCTCCTCGCTTTCGGCATTCCGATCGAAGGACTCCACACGGAGACGGGGCCCGGCGTTCTCGAAGCCGCCATCCTCTACTCGGGTGCGCTCGAAGCAGCTGACCGCGCGGTGCTCTTCAAATCTTCGGTGAAGGCCATCGGGCATCGCTTCGGCATCCTTCCTAGCTTCATGGCGAAGTGGAACGACAAGCTTCCCGGCTCCAGTGGACACATGCACCAGAGCCTTCGCCGAGGCGACAACAACGCGTTCTACGACGAAAAAGATCCTTCGAAGATGAGCGCGACCTTCAAGAGCTACGTCGCGGGCCAGCTCGAGCTGATGCCGCAGCTCCTCTCGTTCTTCGCCCCGACGATCAACAGCTACAAGCGTCTCGTCGAAGGCGCTTGGGCGCCGACGCATGCCAACTGGGGCGTCGACAATCGGACGACCGCGTTGCGCGTGATCTCGGGAAGCAAGAAGGCCACGCGGCTCGAGACGCGCGTGTCCGGCGCCGACGTGAATCCCTACCTCTCGATCGCTGCGGCGCTCGCTAGCGGTCTCTACGGCATCGAAAACAAGCTCGAATTGAAGCAGAAGGCGATCACCGGGAACGGCTACAAGGACGAGAAGTCTCCTCGCCTCCCGCGGAACCTCGAGGAAGCTGCCGAGAAGCTCCACGAGTCCAAGGTGGCCCGCAAGCTCTTCGG
>JAHFDV010000163.1:1508-10832 GCA_023248815.1 Myxococcales bacterium | reverse complement strand
TTCGAGCGTGCTCTTCATTCTTCTCGGCTTCGCGATCGGCTTCGTCGGCGTCTCGTACGCCGCCCGCCATGTGCCGTGGCTCGCAAAGTATTTGGGCTGGCTTCCTTCGCTCGAGAAGGTCAAACAGCTTTTGCATCTGCCCTAAGAGAACAGCTCAGCGCCGAAACCTTTTACTCTTCGAAGATCGGATAAAACTCGCGCGGAGCGCCCTTCTTCCGCAGGCACTTCGTCGAGCCGGGCATCAGGCAGATCGAAAATCCGCGGCGTGGGACGCCCGTGGAATTACGTCCGGAGCGATGCCAGACGTAGTTGTGGATGAGCACCGATTCGCCGCGTGCGACGGGAACGGCGACGGCTTTCGCATCCGTCTCGGCGACATCGAAGCGATTCGCTGGAACGACGCCGCCGAGCGGGGTGACGAGGCCACCTCTGTGACTGCCAGGAACGAATTCGACGCATCCCGAAGTGACGGGCGCGTCGTCGAGCGCCGTCCAGATTTGCAAATCCGGATCGCGCGAGACGCCCCAGAATTTTCCGGCGTCTTGATGCCACGGGAGATTCGATCCGCCGCCGGCATGCTTCGTCATCAAGATCGCGCGATAGAGAACGATGCGCGCTTCGTCGATGAGCGAACGCGCGACGCGCTCGAAGACGGCGTTGCGCATGAACGCGAGATAGAGCGGGTCTTTCTCGAGCTTTTCTATCTTTCGGTACGTGAGCGAGGGACCTTCGTAGCCGCGCCCGAAATGCAGCTCTTCGTAGCGACCGCTCTCGTTGTCTTTCTGAAAGAACATCCCGTCGTAAGCGACGCGTCCGAGCATGATGTCGTCGGCGCGTTCGCCGAGGAGCTTCGCGCCTTCGTCCGAAAGCACTTTGCCGATGCGGGCGAAGCCGTTCTCACGAAACTCTTCGAGGGCTCCGCGAAAGTCGCGATCGATAGCTCCGGGTTCGACGAATACGTCGGAAGCGGGCACGCTCATTTTTTGAAGAGCTTGCCGAACATGCCAGCGCCACCCGCGGATTTTCCTTTTCCGCCCTTCGCGTCGCCGCGCATGTTGTAGAGGCGCACTTCACGCTGCGCATCGACGTTGCGAGGATTCAGTTCGACGACTTCTTTGAAGTCGCGCACGGCCGCTTCGATCTGGCCGAGCTTCTTGTAGATGTTCCCGCGAGCGACGTACGCGCGCTCACACTTCTCGTTGCGTTTGATCGCCGCCGAAAGATCGCGGACGAGGGGCTGAAGGCGCTCGGGAGACTGATTTTCAGGCTTCAACGCTGCGATCCACGAGACGAGAGCGAGGTAGTCGGCTTGACCGGGATCGCCTTCGAGTGCGCGCTTCGCGAGGAGCTCGGCTTGCGGCATGTCGCCGCGCTTGAAGAGGATCTCCGCCTTTTGGAAGTTTTGCGCAGCGTCGAGAACCTGCGTCACCTTCTCTTGCTCTTTGGCGCGCGCAGCGCCCTGCACGACATCTTCGAGATACCTCGCGCGACGTTCACGATCGGTGAGCGTCTGATGCGCTTCGCTCATCTTCGCAAACACCTTCGAACACTCGAGCTTGAGCGAGTCGAGCGCGGGTGGAAGGCGATCGGGATGCCAGCGCTTGGCGAGCGCAAAGAACGCCGAATTGACCTGGTCGGCCGTGGCGTCACGCGCGACACCGAGCAGCGTGAAGTAATCGACATCGTCGATCGTCTCGGCACGCTCGAGAATTTCTTGGCGACGCGCTTCTTGTTGCGGATCTTCGACGGCTGCTTGTGCGGGATTCGAACGGCGCCGATCACCTGGTGAGACGACGGCCTGCTCTTCGAGCGGCTTCGCCTTGACCTGACTCTGCAGACGCACGCGCGCGAAAGGAATGCCCGGCGTTCCGTGCTTCAACGCTTCGCGACCGATGAGCGGGCGATCTTCGTCGCTACCGCTCGGCGACTGCCCGCGCATGGGTGGCATCGATCCCATCGGCGTGGGTGGACGCAAGCTGCCATCCGACGTGCTCGGCATGCGCGCGCGTGCGGGCGCGATCGAGTTCGCGGGCGTCGGTGGACGAGCCCCCTCGAACACTCCGGGGACGCTCGGCATGCGCGAACGTGCAGGAGGCAATGAACCCGCGGAGCCTTGCGGTCGGAAGTCGACGGGAAGCGTGTTGGTGTGAGTGCGTGGAGGCGGTACTTGCGCGGCAGGAACGGAGATCTGCACGGCAGGTGTCGGCGGACGAACGCGCGAAGCAGAGGGCGCCTCGCGCGGGAATGACGGCGCCGAGGGCATGCGCGGAGGGACAGCATCTCCGCGGACGGACGCGGGCATCACTTCGATCGGCTCTTCTTCGATGAGCTCGTCGGTTGCGTCTTCGAGCTCGATCGATTGCGCATCGAGTGACATTGGTTCGAGGGAAAGCGGCTCGAGAGATGCGGGCTCGAGAGAAATCGGCGCTTCCGAAATGCGCGCGTCCAGCGGACCGAGATCATCGAGCGGACCGGCTTCGTAACCAGCGTTCGAGCCCATCTGCGGCCGCATTGCGGGCGGTGCGCGCCCGAACGGATCGCCCGACAGCGGAGAGTCTTCGAACGCAGCATCGTTCGCCGCGTGGTCGGCATGCTCGTGCTCGTGCTCGGCGTGCTCATGCTCGATCGCCTCGAGGCCCTCGTCGCCCTGCGCGAGCGCCTCTTCGGCTTCGCGCTCCATGTCTTCGTCGATGACGAAGACGGGCGAAGACGACTTCACTTGTACGGGAACCGGGCTCGCGCTTCTTCCGACGCCGATGATCGGAGCGTCTTCATTCTCTTGCGCTGCCTCGAGCGGGGTCGCCGTGATTGCGGGACCGGCTGGAGCGCGCAACGAAACGTCGAGCGAAGGAACGGTCGCATCGTGCGCTTCGAATTTTCTCGGCGCAGCGGCAGGGACGACAGGCGCGACCGGCACCGCGCCCACCGACGCAGTGGCGGGACGCGGGATTGGCGGCGCCGCCGATCTTGGCAAAGGCGCGGGGGGCGCGGCGACGGGTCTCGAAGCGGGCGGCGCGACGGGCGCTCTCGGAATCGACGCAGGCTTCGACGCTGGTTGCGAAGCGGGCGGCGCGGCGCCTGGCGGTTGCGCGGGCGCGCCAAGAGCGGCTGCCGTTGGAATTTTTGGCGCCGTCGTCGGAGAAGCGATGGGCCTTGGAGGAGCGGCAATCGGCACCTTCGATGCGCTCGCTGCAGGCACGGGAGGCGAGGCTGCACCCAAGGGCGAGGAGGCCGCGGGAACTTTCGGAACGGAGGACGCGGCCGCGGGCGGGATCGGCGGAGCACTTCCAACGGCAACTGGAGCCGCAGCGACAGGACCTGCTGCCAAAGGACCTGCCGCCAAAGGACTGGGCGCGATCGACTTCCCGACGACGCCGTCGACGACGACGACCTTCGTGACGACGAGCAAATAGAGCAGCGCTTCGGCGCGCGTGCGCGTGAGGCCACACGTTTCGACGAATTCAGCGACGCGCACGGCTCCCGCATCGAATGCTTTCAGAGCAGTGCGCTCGGGCTCTGCAAATTGAAATCGCGCGAAATCCGTTTCGAGACGAAGGCTCACGCGGAGAAGCTTGCGAATCGTCGGATCGAGATGCGCGCGCGGAGGATTGCGCTCGAGGCCGTCGAGCAAGAAAGGATACGGGTCGGTCGGCTCGCCGGGCAGATCTCCGACGGCGTCAAAACCGTTGTAGAATGCAAACGACGTCGTCTCGGGAAGATCGAAGAGGCGCGGCAACGCACTCTCGAGGAGGCGCAGCGGCGCGCCGACACGCGAGAGACGCGTCGGCAGGCCTTCGAACAAGTACAGGTAGGCCGTCTCTTCCGTTCCTTCGGAAAAGATCAGGCTTCCCGTTAGCTTTCGCTCGATCGCGAACAGGAAGAGGTGGACGAGCGGGCGGTCCTTTAGAAGCCCCTTCGCCGACGGTGCGGGACGCGCAACCTCCATAGACCAACGATCCTAGAGTGCTTTTCGTCGCGATGGAACGAGAACAGCACCGTTTTCAACATTGAAATGCGTCATTTCGAGATCGGCTCGCTAATCCGTACGCCGGCCTTTGGCCGTTCCGAAGAGGTAAAGGAACGGCAGCGTGAGGACCTCGAAGTCGATTCGCGCTCCGATGAGGACGTCGGCTTGGCGACTTCCGGCGATCCCGTAGCGAACATCGACGAAGATGCCGTTCGCCATCGCGTAGTTCGAGTGGAAGTTGTAGCCGCGCGGTCCGAAAAAAAGTCGCCCTGAAAGCGCCGGTTCGACTCCATTTTCCGAGCTCCTCGCCAGCGCCCCGCCCGAGAGAACGATCGGTACGGAAGCGATTACAGGCACGAGAAAGGAGACGCCACCGCCCGCTTCGAGCGTTTGGAAGCGCTGCGTCGTGACATCGAAATAGGGACCGACGCCGAACGTTTGCTCTTTGTTACGAAGGAGCACCACGTCTCCGCGAAGCCCCATCGCAAACCCGCCATGCAGCTTGTCGTGGAGATCCGGCGCGCGCAGATCGCTGATCGTCGCGCCGAGCGTCAAGCCGAGCGAAAATTGGGGATGGGACGGCGCGATTTCGACGTCGTGATCCGCGGAAGAGATGGCGGGGCCGTCTTGGGATGCAACGGCTCTCGATAACTCGGGCGACTCCTCGAGTCCCGAAACGTCACCCGCGTGAGCACGGCTCGTCCAACTAAGCGCGACGAGCGCCGCACCTGCAGTAGCCCGGTTCGACGCCCCGGGGCAAAGCACTAGACGCACAGGTCGAGCATCTTCACTGGCAGACGGCGTACCCCTTGCACAGGCAACGGTCCACGTCCTGGTCCTGCCCGAACCTGCACGGAGGTTTCTTATCGGTAGCGTCGTCGCAGTTCGCACCCGTCCCGGAGACCAAACATCCGCGGCAGACGGTAATTGGAAAGGTAAACTCTTGCGACTCGACGTCAGTGCCCCCTACCGTCGTACCGAACGCGCGCACTTTGGCGACGACCAGTCGCGAGTTCCCGACGGTTACTGCGGGCGCAAGGATCGCGGACGTGGCTGCGTCAATCATCGTAATAGCCGGCGCTCCGTAGCCAGGTTCCGTACTAGAGGTGGAACTGGTGTTACCTGCCGTGACGGTCGTGAACTCGCGAATCAAGGCGCCGTTGGGTTCGGAGACGCTAACCACCGCCCCTTTGATAATCACCGTGCCTGTATCGTTGCGGAGCTCTTCGACGTTCTTGCCGTTCGTAATTTGATTCGCGATGAGAACGTTCGGTGCGTACGAGCCCGTCAACCCGATATCCATCACGCCCTGGGGGAGGTTCGGCTGGTCGGCGTCGGCCGTGTACAGGCAGCCATCCTCACCGGGAACCGGCGGAGAGATTACTTGCTTGATGTAGATCGAATTGTCCGAGTCGGCGCAGCCTTGACCGGCAACGAGCAAGAAGGCGAAAGGGGCGAGAAGAAGCGACCGCTTTTTCATGTCTCCTCAAATGGTACTGGTCCCGTTCGAAGGATGCCAAGTAAGGCACAGGTCGAAAGTGGCGACCCACCACGTTTCCACAACGATATGATGTAGTTGCCTCATTTATCGGTTGCGCGACTTCTCGAATGTTGAGTTTTAGCGCTCCTTTCGTGACGATCGCGTGTTCGAGAAAGGTGGGCACACGGTTTTTTTCGGCCTTAGAACCTTTGATTAGGCCCGAGAGCGGCTTCCGCGTGTTGCGGTGAGCGGCTTTCGAGGTATGAAACGCGTCCGCTTTTTCGGAAAAAGGAATGTCCCCGTGCGCCCCCGTCGTCGAAAAGTCGATCTGAAGAAGACCCTCTTCATTTTGCCGAACCTGATCACGCTCTCCAGCGTGTTCTGCGGGTTCAACTCCATTCGTCTTGCGGGCAAGGCAACCGGGGACGACGACGGCGACTTCTACCGCGCCTCGATCATGCTCGTCTTTGCGCTCATCTTCGACATGCTCGACGGACGCGTCGCGCGCATGACGAAAACGCAGAGCGCCTTCGGACTCCAAATCGACTCGCTCGCCGACGTCGTTTCTTTCGGCGTCGCCCCCGCGCTCCTCATCTATCGCTGGTCGCTCTATCAAGCCGGCGACTTCGGAATCGTCGTCGCGTTCATCTTCTGCGGCGCTGGTGCCGTGCGCCTCGCACGTTTCAACGTGCTCTCGATGGGGGAGAGTGGGCAGCCGACCAAGCCGAGCAAATTCATTCTGGGATTGCCCGTGCCCGGCGCCGCTGGCGTGTTGATTTCGGTCATCATCGCCAATCATGCGCATCTCATCGCGACGGGCGGCGCGGCAAAATCGCTCGCAGCTCCAGCGTATTTGGGCGCATTCATCTTCATCACGCTCGTGCTCTCGTTCTTCATGGTCTCGACGATCAAGTTCCGCTCCTTCAAAGAATTGAAGTTGAACGCCGGTACGATCGCGCTCGTCGTCTTCATCATCGCGTCGAGCATCGCCATCTCCGTGCACTGGTCTCCCGCGTTCGTGCTCGTTTGGCTCTTGGGGTTCTACGTGGCGATCGGCCTGATCGAGACCGTATTTCGCATCTTTCGTCCCGCCCGCGAGAAGCGCGCTAGCCTTCCACCCGGAAGCTGAAACACGGGCCCGCGGTTCGAGATTCGCGCGCGGGGCCGCTGTCGATGAACACGTGATCGATGGAAGACATTCTTTCCCTCGTCCGCCTCGGTGAAACCGAAGACCGCCGCGGTGATCGCGCGCGCGCAGGTGCCTATTTCAAGCAAGCCGTCGATGCGGTGCACGCCCACGAACGCGAGTACTCGGCGGCCGTTCGCGCGCTCGGCGCTCATCTCGCACGCACGGAGCGATTTAGAAGCGCGATTGCGGCCGAATTCTATTTGGCGGCGAGCGATCCTTCCGCCCTCGGGCGCGCCGAAGCTCTCTTCGAAAAGGTGCCGCCCGAGGACCGCGCACGCACGCTTGCCGCGAAAGCGTCACCGCAGGGGACCCGTGGAAAAGAGCGAGGCATCGTGCCGACGGGGAGCGAAAAGAGTCTCTTCACGAAGGCGGCTCAGGAGCTGGAACGCGCGGGCAAACTCGTCGGCGCCGCCATTCACTTCGAGCACGCCGCAGACCTTCAAGGCGCGCGCGCGCTCTGGTCGCGACTCTCGCAATTGTCGTCGAGCACGACGGACCACTACCGCTCGGGGCTCATCTATTTCAATCTCGCCCGCATCACCAGGGAGACGGGAGACGACGCCGCGGCGCGATCGGCATTCGTAACTTCCGTGCGCTTCCTCGAGGAAGCGGCCGATCACTTCGAAGCCGAAGGGCAACGCGAGCGCGCGTTCGACTGCTTCCAAGTGCTCATCGAGGTGGGCAAGTTGAGCGACTCGTTCGAGAACGTGCTCGAAGGCTTCGTCAACTGCGTGCGGATCCTTCGCGAAGATCATCTGAAGTATTTCGCACTCGAGCACCTCGACGATGCGATTGCATCCGCGTCGCGTGCAGACGAACCTTCTGCTTCGGCTACGCTCGCACGCGAAGCCGCCGACTACGCGCGGTCCATTGGCTTGCCGGATCTCGCGCGCGGGTACTCGGCGCGCGAGGGCGATCTTTGGTACGCCGTCTTCGAACAGCACGAGCGCCGCGGCGATCCTCCGGAGGTCGCGGAAAACGCGCTTCTCGCGAGCATCCTCGCGTACGGCGAGGTCGGTCGTTGGGACGCCGTCGGCGCGCGCTATCGAAAGCTCTCGGAGCTCGATCTCGAAGAACGAAGAAAGGCGCACTATGCGCGCGCGAGCGAGCGGTATCGCGGCGTGCCGAGCGCGAGTGGCGCAGGGACCCCGGCGGACACGCGTCCGCCCCGTGATGCGCAAGCGATCGACATTTGGAAGGTCGACCTGCTCGAATGGGAGGAGCGCGGCGATCCGATGGAGACGACCGCCGAGGTGCTCCTCAACAAGAAATGGCCAGACGTCGTTCGCCGGCGAGCCCTCTTGGCGCGACTCGCAGCGGGTGACGCCGAGATCGCACGAGGCAACGCACGGATCGAGGCGATTCGTGCGCTCGCGGCGCGCCTCGGGCAGCTTCAGCTCTATTCGGTGCTCCCTAGTCTCGAGCTTCTCTATCGCGAGACGGCGCCGCAGGTGAAAGCCGCCGTCGTCGATGCGCTCGCTTCGCTCTTTTTCAAGCGCAGCTTCGCAACCCTCCGCGTTGCCATTCGCGAGCCGGAACGCATCATTTTGGATGCCTCGGCGCGCACGCTCGCTGCGCTCTATTTTCCCCATGCGTTCGATCCACTGTCCCGAATCTTGCGCGAGACCAACGACGGCGCGATTCGCACGGGAGCCATCTCTGCGCTCGCCCGGATCGATACGGTGGAGGCCGCAGAGTTCATGCTCGGCCTTCTCGATCACGGAAGCCCGGACGATCGCCGCGCCGCGACCGACGCCCTTTCGCGAGCGCACGGCATGCGCTTCGTGGAATTTGCTCGAAGTGCCTGGGAGACACTTCCGGAAGTGCAGCGTGAGGCGCTCCGAACGATCTTCCGCGCCCGCAACGTCAGCCCCGTCTGAGCGTGATTGTCTGAGACAAATTTGGCCGGGAGCCTTTCTGGCAACGTACGATCGCCGGAGCATGCGGAAGTGGCTCTTCACCTTACCCATCCTGGTCGGTTGCTCGCACTCCGAGCCGCCTCCGGATCAAAAGATTCGCGAGCTTCGTGAAGAGGTGACGCGCCTCGAAAAAGAGCGCGACAAAACGAGCGAACGGCTGGCGGCGCTCGAGGTCGAAGCGAATCGTTCGCGCGAGAATGCACCTGAAACGCCGCGTCTTCGCGTCGTCCGGCTCGCTCCCGAGCCACCCGATCTCCCCGCGACCGAAGAAGTCTCCGGTGAGTCGGCAGGCTTCACCGACGACTCTCCTCCCGAAGCGCCAAGGCCCGTACTTCGCATGACCGGCGGCGGAAAGCGCACGCACACGGAGATGCAGTCGTCGCTCTCTACCGAAACGGAGCCTGCCGCGAAGAAGCCGAGTGCGCTCGATCCCGACGCGCGGCGCGCCTATGACGACGCGCAAAATTTGGTGAAGTCCCGCCGCTGGTCGGACGCGTCCAATGCCTTCACGGCGTTTCTGGTGCGCTGGCCCGACCACCCCTACGCAAGCAACGCGATGTTTTGGCGCGCCGAAGTGTTCCTCGCGCAAGGGGACGCAGCCCACGCGATCAGCGAATACGAGGGTGCGATTGCGCGCTTTCCGCTCGGAAATAAGACGCCCGACGCGCTCTTGAAGTTGGGAATGACCCTCGAGAAGCAGGGCGACAAGGTTCGAGCTGAAGCCGCCTACGAGCGCCTCACGCGCGACTTCCCGCTGAGTGATCCCGCC
>JAHFDV010000163.1:0-1498 GCA_023248815.1 Myxococcales bacterium | reverse complement strand
AGGCCCCATGATGAATTTTTTGCAGCTCTCGCCACAGATTGAAGGCCACCGATGAAAGGCCCCCGTATGAAAACGTCGTCCATTCGAGCACCGTTTCTCTTCGTTTCGCATTCGCGAATTCGATTCCTCGGCGCGACTTCCGTTCTCGGAGGATCGCTTCTTTGGACCGCTCTCGCCGCCGCACAGAACGGACAGACGGCACCCGCGCCGACGGCAACGGGGGGGCAGATCGTCATTCCGGCGCAGCCTCCGACCGTGTCGACGTCGCAAATCGTCGTCACTCCTTTCGCGCCGACGCCACCTGGACAGCCACTCGGCGGCGGAAACGTGACGAGCTCGTCTTCGATGCCGAAGGTCGGCAACGAGAGCGACACTTTCGACCTTCTCAAGGGCAGCGGTACGAATGGAAGCACGGGGCCGAAGACGGCGCATGGCGATCCGAATGGCGCGGCTTTTCTCGATTCTTCACCGCGCGTGGGGACGCGCGTGGCCGTCGGCGGAACGAACACGACGGCGACGACGCATCGCGTGCAAAAGGGCGACACGCTCTGGCGCATCTGCGACATGTATTTTCAAAACCCGTATCAATGGCCGCGTCTTTGGTCGTTGAATCCGCAGATCCAAAATCCGCATTGGATCGAGCCCGGAGACATCGTGAAGCTTCGCGGTGAAAATGGCGAAGGTCTATCCATCGCGACGACGAGCGGCAAAGACGTGAAGAACTTCGTCGATCAGCGACGCAAGGTCTCGAAAGATACGATCTTCCTTCATGACGTCGGCTTCGTCGACGACAGCAATGAAGACGATTGGGGCCACATCAATGGATCGGCCACCGACAAGATGTTTCTCGCGCCGTTCGATGCGATCTACGTGAAGGTCCAGAACGGTCACGAGCCGAAGCCTGGACAAGAGCTCGCGATCTTCCGTCCCATCAAGACCGTGCCCGGCGGCAAGCTCGTCCAGATTCAGGGCGGCCTTCGTGTCGAGCAATTCAACGCCGAAGAAAAGACGGCGCGTGCGATCATCACCGACGAAACCGACACGATCGAGCGCGGCGCCTCGTTCGGCCCCGTGCAACGGAAGCTCAACATCGTCGCGCCCAAGGTGAACCAGGTCGAGACCGAGGCGACGGTGCTCGCGAGCATTCATCCGCACGAGTTCTACGGCCAAGATCAGGTCGTCTTCATCGACAAGGGAACGAAGGATGGTCTCGTACCCGGCAATCGTCTGCTCATCCGTCGCCAGGGAGACGCGTGGCGCGACAGCTTGCCGACGGCCTACTCGGCAACACGCATTGCGCTCGAAAGTGATTCGCCCGCTCAGGTCGAACACGTGCCGACGCCGGACAACCGCAAATCGCTTCCGAAAGAAGTCATCGGCGAGCTCCGCGTCATCACCCTTCGCGATCACTCGGCGACCTGCGTCGTGACGACCTCGACGCAAGAGATCGAGCTCGGCGACAAGGCCATCGCCAAACGCGGCTATTGACCGCGTTCGG
>JAHFDV010000162.1 GCA_023248815.1 Myxococcales bacterium | reverse complement strand
TGGCCTGCTTCGAGCGCCGAGAATTCGAGAATGTCGCTGATGAGCTCCGAGAGGTGCCGCCCCGATCCGCTGATCTGTTCGACCTCTTCACGGGTCGCGGGATCGAGAGGGCCATCGACTTCCTGGAGAAGAAGGTCGGCGAATCCGAGAATCGCGTTGAGCGGGCTCCGAAGCTCATGGCTCACGGCCGCCAAAAAAGATGCTCGCTCGCGGTCGGCCGCACCTGCTTTGTCGAGGTTCTCGCGATAGCGAGATTCGGCGTCGTTGAATCGTTGCGCGAGCCCGTTGAACGCCGCCGTGAGAATGCCGACCTCGTCCATGGTGCGGAAAGGAATCGCCTCCGCGCGGAGCTCGCGCCCGTGCGCTGCTTCGATCATGTTGCGAACGCGGCGATTTAGATACTCGACGTTGTCATTGGCTTCGCGCGCGACGAGGTGGGTGGCCGCAGCAGCGACGCACGCGAGAATCAATGTGAAGCTCAAGAGTGCAGCGACGAGAGCGCGATTGGGCCGTCCGTCGCGCTCGATGCGCACGATCGCCGCCGTGACCTCTCTGGGACGAGTCGGATCGATGGGGCCGACGGAAAACGCGTAGCGCACGTCGCCATCGACAAAGCGCCCATCCGCTTCTCCTCGCGAGAGATGCGCCTTGAGAGGCGCTGGGGGCGTCCTCCCGACGGGCATCACCTTCTCGAGGGTGTCGTCGAAGACGTAAATGGTCGCACCGCTCTCGAGACCGACGCGCTCGACGAAGGTCTGGCGAAAGCGCTCTGGCAAGGCCGGCAGACGCGCGGCGACTCCGAGCGCGACGCTATGCGCGAGATCTTGCGCGCGTGACGTGCCGAGGGAATCGAGCTCGCGCGCGCCGAAGATGCCGATGAGTGTGCTCACGAGCGCCGAGGCCGCGAGCACGAGGAGAGGCGAGATCGGAAGAAGCGGGAGCGTACGGCGGAGAAGCGCGAACGGAGCCCGAAGGCTCCGAACGGTGCTCCGCATGCTGTAACCCGCGCGGCTCGATTTCACGCGCTCGTTTCAGGGCGCCGCAAGGACGACGGCCATTCCTTGACCGCCGCCGATGCACGCGCTGCCGACTGCGAACTTCCCCTTGCGACGGCCGAGCTCGTAAACGAGGTGCGCCGTAATGCGTGCGCCGCTCGCTCCGAGTGGATGGCCGAGCGCGATCGCCCCGCCGTTGACGTTCGTTTTTTCGCGCGGCAGGCCAAGCTCTTTTTCGACCGCGAGATACTGCGGAGCGAAAGCTTCATTCACCTCGAAGAGGTCGATGTCGCCGAGCGAGAGGCCCGTGCGCTCGAGCGCGTTCTTGATGGCCGGCGCGGGACCGATGCCCATGATCGAAGGATCGACTCCAGCGACACCCCAGCCGACGAGGCGCGCGAGCGGCGTGAGACCATTGCGCTTCGCGAACTCTTCCGTCGTGACGACGAGAGCCGCCGCGCCGTCGCAGATACCCGACGCATTGCCGGCCGTGACGACGCCGTCTTTCTTGAAGACGGGATTCAGCTTGCCGAGGATCTCTTTGGTCGTCTGCGGACGCGGATGTTCGTCGACTTCGAAGTTGACGGTGCCCTTCTTGCTCGTGAGCTCGACCGCTGCGATCTCGCTCTTGAAGAGGCCGGCTTCATTTGCGGCTGCCCAGCGCTTTTGGCTCGAGAGCGCGTAGTCGTCGCAATCGTCGCGCGTAATTCCATATTTCGTCGCGAGGTTTTCGGCGGTGACGGCCATCGGCAAGTTGACGTAGGGATCGCTGAGCGCTGACCAGAGCGAGTCTTCGAGCGCCGGCGCCTTGCCGAACGCGTAGCCTTCGCGTGCGCCACGAAGGACGTGGGGAGCCTGCGTCATGTTCTCGGTGCCGCCGACGAGAACGACTTCGGCGTCGTCGAGAAGGAGCTGCTCGGCGCCATTCACGATCGCCTGGAAGCCGGATCCACAGAGCCGATTGACGGTGAGCGCGGGGGTCGTGATGGGAAGGCCCGAACGAAGGCCGATGTGACGTGCGCAGTAAATCGCATCGACGCTCGTCTGCATCACGTTTCCGAAGACGACGTGACCGACATGCTCGGGCTTCACGCCGGCTTGCGCGAGCGCCGCCTTCGACGCGTGAACACCGAGATCCGTCGCGCTCTGGCCTTTCAAGGCTCCCAACATGGTTCCGAAAGCGGTTCGTTTGGCGCCGACGATCACGAGATTCTTTGCGAGCTTCTTCATGGGGGGATGGAATAACCCTGCTCGTGCGTCGTGGCGAGGGGATTTGCTGCCCTTCGCGATGGCCTTTCGCAAGGTCAACTGTCGCGCACACGCTCGTGAATTTGACGCGAAGCGACGCGTTTTACGCATTACGGCGCTCGGGAGACATCCTGGTACGGGTGGGATCCATCGGACCCGTCCAAACGCACGATAATTACGAGTGGTTCCATGTTGTCCGCGGTGGCATCACCCGTGCAATGATGAGTGCATGGTGCGTTGGCTCGTCGCGATCCTTCTCCCGCTCGGGCTGCTTTATGGCTGCTCGGGTGACGATGGCGCCGAGGAAGACGCGCCGATCACCGCCGACGACGCGGGTGACGCCGATCTCGACGCGGGCATGCCCTCCGTTTGGACCGATGCCGAACCCGTCGCAGCAGACGCAGGCCCCGACGTCCGAGTTCCTCCGACCGATAGCGGCACCGTGGGCTCCGAGAAAAGTACTTCGTGCGTCGCGCAAATTACGGACGGCAGCACGGTCCTCCGAGCGGAGACGACGCTCTTCTATACGGTCAGCGGAACCAAAGTGACGTTGAAGCGCTTCGAGATGCTCGTGAAGAACGGATTCGGCGGCGACAAGAGCGATGCCGCGTTCATGTCGGTCACGGGTACCAAAGCCGAGAAGATGTTCGGTTCGGGCGACATTCTCGAGAACAACAAGAAGATCACGATCTCTGCGGGCAATCGCGTCCTCGCGACATCGCAAAAAGTCCGCGTCGAAACGCACTTCGACAAGTCCCTCGCCTTCGACCCCTCGGCGAAGTGCGATATGTCGATCAATTGACGCGTCTCCTATGGCATGGCGTCTCCGCGCGCATGCCGGAGGAAGGTCGCATCGCGGCGCTTGGGCATGATCCGCAGCTTCGCGCTGCAACGTGCTAAAGAGGCACGTGCCCATTCAGTGGTTTCCCGGCCATATGACGAAGGCGCGGCGCGACATCGCCGAAGCCATTCGCATTCATGACGTCGTCATCGAAGTGATCGACGCGCGAATGCCACGCGCCAGCGAGAACCCGATGCTCGCCGAGCTTCGCGGGGCCAAGCCGTGCCTCAAGGTGCTCAGCAAGAGCGATCTTGCCGATCCCTCGGCGACGGCCGCCTGGATCCGCTATTTCGAGGCGCAAAACGCCGTCATCAACGCCGCCAATCTCGCGTCCAACAAAGGCGGAGATCCGAACAGCACGGCGCCGCACATTCTCGCGGTCGCGCTCGAAATGGGAAAGCCGGGAGAGACGCGTGCGAAGATCGCCGAGCTCTCGAAGAAGCTCGCGCCGCGTCGCAATGTCGCCCACAAGGTCGTCCGCGCGATGGTCGTCGGCATTCCGAACGTCGGCAAGTCGACGCTCATCAACACGCTCATGGAGCGCAAGGTCGCAAAGACGGGCGACGAACCTGCCGTCACGAAAGCTCCCCAGCGCGCGACACTGAAGAGCGGAATGCAACTCACCGATCACCCAGGCGTGATGTGGCCCAAGAACGAAGATGAAGAAGGCTCCCACTGCCTCGCGTTCGGCGGCGCCATTCCTGACTCGGCGATCGATTATGAAATCGTCGCGCTGTACGGCGCAAGGGTCCTCCTCGAGCGTTACCCAAAAGCGTTACTTGCAAGATACAAGCTTCCGAATCTCCCGAGCTCGCCAACCGAACTCATCGAAGAGATTGGCCGCAGGCGCGGAGCCTTGCGTGGAGGCGGTGTCATCGACATGCACAAAGCTGCCGACGTGCTGATCCACGACTTTCGTCAGGGATCCCTTGGAAGAATCAGTCTGGAATTGCCGACAACGACGAAGGCCGCCGCCAAAGCAGCACGTGCCGCAGAAGCCGCCGATGACGAGACCGGCAGCGCCGATTCGAACGACGAAAACGTCGTGGAAAGCGACGACGACTTCAGGGAGTAATTCGTGCCCAGGCTTTGCCGAGCACGACTTCGTTCCGCTCTTTCACGGACGTGTTGAAGACGACGCGATCGTCTTCGAGCTTCCAGCCTTCGGTGACGAGCGTTTCTCCGGGCGCGACGGGGCGCCGGAATTGTCCTTCGAACATCTTGATGCGGTTCGCGGCGCCATCCAGGAGACCCTTCGTGAGGTGGCGAACGGCGAACCCATACGTGCAGAGCCCGTGGAGAATCGGACCATCCGGGAAACCGACCTTCTTCGCGAAGTCGGGATCGGCATGGAGGGGATTGAAGTCGCCCGAGAGGCGATAGAGAAGCGCTTGCTCCGGCGTCGTCGTCTCTTCGACGCGAAAATCGGCTGGCCGATCCTTCGGCGTGCTCGGGACTTCTTCGCGAGGCGTAGGTTCTCCGCCGAACCCGCCCGCGTCGCGCACGATGATGTTCGAGGTCGTCGTTGCGATCAGCTGACCCTCTTCGTCGTTGGTCTCCGTGTCGATGATGACCGTCGCAAAGCGGCGCATGTCGTAGATGCCGCGAAGGGTCGCCTTCGTCGAAAGAATGCCCTTCGGTGCGAGAGGGCGATGAATCTCGAAGCGCTCGCCTCCGTGAACGATCATCGCGAGATCGATCTGCGCCGCAGAAAGAAGCTCGAGCATGGGCGCGAACTTCGGAACGACCGCGAACGACGGGTAAACGAACGGGCCGCGCCCTTCGTAGAGGTAGTCGAGCTCGTCTCTCTTCGCGCCGATACCGAGCGCATAGAGTGAGAGATCCTTCCACGTGTACTCAAACTTCGAGTTCGCGATCGACTTGCCGACGTACGAGTGGTCCATGGCCGCACGGATTACCACGATCGGGCGGACGGCGGGAAGCGGGCTCGAACTGCCGAGGCGTCAGTCGTAGCGCTCGGAGTGCACGAATTCCCGCGGCACCTGCATCTCTTTGCGCAAGAGATCGCGAACGCTTCCGACCATCTCGTGGAGGCCGCAGATGAACGTGTGTGGTGCAGCCTTGCCTTCGGCTTCGAGCTCTTTCCAAAGATGCGCGACATGTGTCTGCACGTACCCGCGAAGGCCCGCCCAATCGTCCGTGCCCTGCGACAACGTCGGCAAGAAGCGGAACCACGAGTGCGTCCTGGCAAGCTCCTCGAGCTCGGCCCTGTAGATGATGTCTCGTTCGGTTCGAAGGCCGAAGAGAAGCCATTGCGGCGTCTTTTCTCCGCGCCGCGCCGCATCGAGAATCATGCTGCGGAGAGGAGTGACCCCCGTGCCCGTCGCGATGAAGAGCGCTGGCTGTCCGAGCTCGCGCGTACGGGTGAAGAATCCCTGCGGCCCAATGGCCGTGAGGTGCGATCCCACCGGAAGTGCGTGAAGAAATGGCGATCCCGGACCGTTGTCGACCAAGGTAACCGCGAGGTCGAACTCGGACGATCCGGCGGGCTCTGAAGCGATCGAATAGGCGCGCCGGACTTCGCCCGTTTCGAGCGGGAGCGCGAGGCTTATCCACTGTCCCGCGTCGAACACGATGGGCTCGCCGTCGACGCGCCGAAAGCGCAACGACTTTACGCGGTGCGAAAGGGGCTCCGATCGAACGAGCTCGACATCGAATGTTGGCGGACGTGCCATGCGGGGGGACTTTCGATATAATCGTTTCAATGGCGGATAACAGCGTCTTCTTCCCGCAGGAGGTCCTCGATCTTTGGGTCGTCGAAGGGATCGCTGAATTGCGTCCGAACGAGGTGATCCTTCTGAAGGAAGGTCGCCGTTATCTCGTCGAAGAAGCTGCGTTCATCATCCGCGAAGTCACGGGGACAGGCGACCCGAACGAACTCGAAGGGCGGGTGCACAAGGTCTCCGAGCTCACGGAGAGAGGTGCAGAGATTCTCGAGGGATCGATGATCCTCGGCGACAACGCGTACGATGTCGCTTCTGGATGGATGGGGCGCTCTGCGGAACCGTTCGCACAGCATCTCGTGTCGCCTGCACGCAAGATGGCGCGAAAGGTGAGCGGAACCGCAAGCGATCCCGACCCAACGTCGGACGAAGATCTCCTTCAGCGCCTCAACGCGGCGATCGGGTAACCCGAAATGCTTACGCCCTTCGTCGCCGACGCGCTTTTTGCCATCACGGCGGCGATCTATCTCATTGCGAGCAGCGTTTTTCTCGTTCACCTGCTCGGCAAAACGGGACTTTCCGATCGCGCCGTCCAGTTCGCTGCACGTGCCATCGGAATCGGCGCCGTCTTTCATGCGGGCCATATCGTCGTCGCTTCGCTCGTGCTCCACGTGTGCCCCGTCGAAGGCATGCACTTCGCGATGAGCGTCGTTTCGATGCTTGCTTGCATTGCCTATGCATTCGCGCGTCTTCGTTACAAGGTCGACCTCATCGGAGCGTTCGTCGGTCCCTTCGCGCTCACGTTTCTCGTCGGTTCGCGTGCGGTCGCCGAGCGCAGCGAATTTTCGCCGAGGTTCACGGGCGCGATCCTTCCGATTCACATCGCGACCTTGATGCTGGGTTACGCGCTCTTCACGTTGGCATTCGGCGCCGCCGTCCTCTATCTCGTTCAAGAGCGGCGTCTCAAAAACAAGCAGCTCGGCAGCGTCGGTCAGCGGTTGCCCCCCCTCGATGCGCTCGACAAGGCCGAGCTCCGCTTTCTCCTCTTCGGATTTCCGTTTCTCACGATCGGCATCCTCGCAGGGACAGTCTTTGCGCGTAGCGCCGAGGTCGGCAGTGACGTGAGCCGTCTCCCAGCTCTCTTTCGCGCGATCCTCGGTTATCTCACGTGGCTCATCTTCGCGCTCGTGCTCCTTCTTCGCGTCGTTGCGGGATGGCGCGGAAGACGCGCGGCGTATGGAATCATCGCCGGCTTCGTCGTCGCGATGACCGTGATGGCGATCTACCTCTTGCGCACCCCGCCGGTCATCTCGCCGTGATTCTCGTCGTCGGACTTTCGTACCGTACGGCTCCCGTCGAAGTGCGCGAGCGCGTCGCGACGTCCGACATGCCATCGGTGCTTGCGCGCCTTTCGAGCCGAAAAGAGCTCCGCGAGTCGATGTTCATCTCGACATGCAATCGCGTCGAAGTCTTCGCTGAAGCGAGCAGTGGCGATGGCGCGGCCGATGCCGTCGCCGCAATCGCCGAAGAGCTCTCGCACGGTAGCTCCCTCGACCGCCACGAGATCGCGCAGCACCTCTACGACAAGGCCGACATCGACGCCGTCCGTCACATCTTCCGCGTCGCTTCGAGCCTCGAATCAATGGTCGTCGGCGAGCCGCAAATTCTCGGGCAGATCAAGAATGCCTATGAAGCGGCGACGACGGCAGGCTCGGTCGGGCAACTCCTCTCGCGCAGCATCGAGCGCTCGTTTCAAGTCGCGAAGCGCGTCCGCAGTGAGACGGCGCTCGGGGTAGGACTCGTGAGCGTCAGCAGTGTTGCCGTCGACCTCGCGCGAAATGTCTTCGGCGATTTGAAGCAAGCGGTCGTCCTACTCGTGGGCGCTGGCGAAATGGGCGAAGCGGCAGCCAAGAGTCTTGGCCGTGACGCCCGCGAGCTCCGCATCACCAATCGCAACCCTCAACGCGCCATCGATCTCGCTCGCGCGACATCTGCAACGGCCGTTCCTTTCGAAGCTTTGGAAGACGAGCTCGTACGCGCCGACATCGTCGTCGTCAGCACCGCCAGCGAGACCTACGTCATCAACCCCGACCTCGTGAAACGCGCGATGAAGCGGCGAAAAGGCCGCATGTTGCTCTTCGTCGACATCGCCGTCCCCCGCAACGTCGATCCGCGCGTTCACAAGATCGACAACGTCTACGTCTTCGACATCGACGATCTCGAGAGCCAAGTGAAAGAGGCGATGGCTGCGCGTCACGGCGAAGTGTCACGCGCGGAGAAGATCGTGGAAGAAGAGGTCGACCTCTTCCAAAAGTGGCTCCTCGGGCGCAACGTCACGCCCGCCGTAATCGCACTGCGTGAGCGCGCGCGCGAAGTGTTCCTGACGGAGCTCGAACGCAGCCTCAACGGACGCCTCCGTCATCTCACCGAGAGCGACCGCGCCGCGCTCACGCAAATGGTCGAGAGCGCCGTGAAGAAGCATCTTCATCTCCCGACCGCGCGCCTCCGTGAGAGTGCCGTGCAGGGGAAGGCATCCGATCTCGCCGCTTCACTTCGATACCTATTCGACCTCGAAGAGCTCGAAGATCGGTTGAAGCAGAGCGGAGCGATGCCCGCAGCCTCGGCGGAGGTCTCGACGGAAGTGGACGTCGCCCCCGTCGACAACGAAGGCGACGGCCGCATTCACTGACCTCGTGCCGCGGTCTTCCGTCAGTGACGGAGCCGCGCACCGATATCGCGTCCGAACGCTTCCGCCGTCTTCTCGTCGTTCGGCCACGCAATCGATTCTTCGATTTCGCGTACCTTCGATCCGTCGGGCTCGGCAACGAACGTGCGGAGCCGCAAGGTCTCACCCTCGTGCGTGGCGTAGGCGGCGATCGGCGTGCGGCAGTCGCCTTCGAGCGCCGCCAATACTCCGCGCTCGGCTCCCACGACGATGCCCGTTTCATGATCGTGCACTGCTGCGAGAATCGCGCGAATGCCTTCGTCTTCGATGCGCGCTTCGATGCCCAGCGCGCCTTGAGCGACGGCCGGAAGACTCGCTTCGGGAGAAAGGAGATCCATCGCCAAGCCTGATTTGCCGAGGCGATCGAGCCCGGCGCGCGCGAGAATGATCGCGTCGCACTCGCCTTCTTCGACCTTTCGCAGACGCGTATCGACGTTCCCGCGAAGCGGAAGAAACCGCAGATCGGGACGCGTACGCTTGAGGACGAGCTGGCGTCGCAAGCTGCTCGTACCGACAGTCGCACCTTCGGGGAGGTTCGCGAGCGTTCCATACTTGGGAGAGATGAGCGCGTCGCGCGCATCGGCCCGCTTCGGAGTGCAGACGATCGCGAGACCATCTGGCATCACGCTCGGGACGTCCTTCATCGAGTGAACCGCGAGGTCGGCCGTCTTGGCGAAGAGCGCTTCTTCGATCTCTTTGACGAACAGGCCTTTGCCGCCCACCTCATAGAGAGGGCGATCTTGAATGCGGTCACCCGAGGTCACGACCTGGAGCTCGCCGGCGGCAAGGCCTGCGTGCTTCCCAAGAAGCGTTTGAATGAAGGCTCGGCTTTGCGCGAGCGCCAACATCGAGCGCCTCGTCGCATAAGTGATCGTTCGCGAAGTCATTTGGCTTCGCAGAGGCTACCAGCGATTCGGCTCAATTCGGAACGGCGACGACGGGGGCAGAGGTCGCGATTCCCGCGCCCTTGAACTTCATTCCCGTGTTGTTCGTGATGAGACACGCCGAGCCGTCGATGTTGCTGATCTCGACGATGTAGCCGCTGTCCGAAAACCCGAAAACGCGGTCTTCGTACGCGACGATGCCGAACATCTTGTCGAAGGTCGACACGTTGTTCTTCGTCGTGCACCAGCTGCCCTTGACGAGCTGGCCGCGGACGCCCTTCAGCGTGCTCGATGCGCCGGGTTTGATCGCTTTCACGTCGAGCTCGATGAGCGAATCGGAGACGGTGCACGTCTTGCCCGGAGCGCAGGCGTTGACGGTTGCGAACCCGATAGGGTTACCGTTGTTTTCGAGGAAGACGATGTCACCGGAGAGGTTCCACTTGTTCTTCGTCTTCGGATCGCTGCCGAAGTTACCGACGTAGGTCGTCTTTCCGGTCGTTTGATCGAGCGTGTACATCTGGCCGTCGTTGTTCGCGGCGATGAGCACTTCTTCCGTTGCGGAGAGGGTGCCGATGGGGGCGAAAGTGAGCCCGTAAAAGACCGAGTCCGAGCCTTCTTTGCTGATCGTCCAGGTGTTTTTACAGTGCACCGTGCCGGACTGCACTTCGAGCTCGTACGCGAAGCGGCTGCTCACGCCGTAGACTTGGCCGTCGCGCGAGACTGCGATGTCCGTGAGGGAGCTATCCGCTTTCGCGGGATCGCCGCCATTCATACAGTCGACGTCGCCGAGCTTCTTCAGGGCGAGCGTCTTGTCGAGCGGATCGATCTCGTAGAGCGTCTTCTCCGTGTGAACGTAGAAAACACTCTTTCCCGTTGGACCCGGCGTACCACCGTCGTCTTTGACAATCGTCGAGGTATCGCCGACGAGACTGCCGTCGGGAACGTTGGTGACGGTGCGTTCGTCTTCGGAAGCCGCGCACCCCGCAGCAGCTAGCCAGCCGAGGGTGGCGCCGAGCGCAGCAAGAATCGAGACGGCGCGACCTTTCATACTGACCTCCGAAGCAAAGGGAGCTTGTCCATAGCGCGGGGATCTCGGGTTGGCGAACAAAAAGGGCCCTGGTTTTGCGTCAAAACGCGGGCGAAGAACGAGATAGAGTCCTCTTAAAGGGCGCGCGATCGACACTGCGACCCGACAATGAGCCGCGAATGAAGTTAGCTACTTACAACGTTAAAGATCTCTTCGACCCTGGCACCTTCCCGAGCCCCGGAGGTCGCCCGATGACCGCCGAGATGGCATCGGGGAAACGCGAAGCTTTGGCGCGTCGCCTCCTCGCTGCTGCTCCAGATGTCGTCGCCTTGCAAGAAATCGCATCGCGCAAAGAGCTCGAACGTTTGCGCGACCGCATCGGTCTTCCGCACATGCTTCTCGCCGATGCCGACGAGCGCGGCATTGCTTCGGCGATCCTC
>JAHFDV010000542.1 GCA_023248815.1 Myxococcales bacterium | reverse complement strand
TTCGCTCTTGCCTTCGCGATCTCGGCGGTCGCCATCGACGCGGACGCGAAGCTCGTTCGCACGGGCGAGCCAGCGGTTCAGTTCACGGGCAAGGGCACCGTGGGAACGATCGTCGGCAAGGGCAACGAGCTCGAAGTGACGGACGACGGGACGAACGTGACGATCAGCGTGCCGCTCTCGAATCTCAAGACGGGCATCGCGCTCCGCGACAAGCACATGCGCGAAAAGTATCTCGAGGTCGGCAAGTTTCCGAAAGCGGATCTTCAGGTCGCGCGAACTGCGTTGAACCTGAAGCCGGGCGCAGATGCGGGCGGTGATGTTCAGGGAACGTTGACGCTGCATGGCGTCACGAAACCCGTGACCTTCAACTTCAAAGCGACGAAAAAGGGCGAGGGCTACGGCGTCGTCGGCAAGGTCCGCATCAACATGATGGACTACGGCATCGAGAAGCCGAGCTTTGCGGGCGTCGGCATCAACCCCGACATCGACATCGACGTGACGTTCGACGCCGCCGACAAATAACGGAGGGGATGATACTTCTCTCTCCGTGACGGACGCTGCGGGAGAGGGACCAAAGACGCTGCGCGAGGGAGACCTCGCGACAGAGCGCGTGCGCGGCTTTCCGTGGGGCTCGCTCGAGCATTGGACGAATCGCGAAGTCGCATCGCTTCGTGCGGCCCATCGTGCGCTCTCGACGACGGCGCTTCGAACGCGTCTCGAAGTCGAGCTCTCGAACGTGCTCGGCGCGCCCGTGACGATTCGCGCGGGACGTCCGCGCCCGCTGGCTTACTTCTCTTCGGAACGCGTGGGGTTTGCGCTTTCGATTCGGGCCGCCGATCACCTGAAAGGGCTCTTCGTCGAGTCTGCCTTCGCCGATCGCCTGCTCCGCGCCGCGTATCAACGCCCCGAACGTACGATGCCACTCGCGCCGCTCGATCGCGACGCGCCCAAGGTAGCGAGTGCGCTCCTCGCGATCGCGGGAGCGCTCGCGAGAAGAAGCGGGGTTCCGGAGGCAGCTCCTCAGCGCGCCGTCACGACCCTCGCTGCGCTCAACCTAGAATCATGGATTCTGCATGCATTTGGCGAGAACGCGTTTGGCGTCACGTCCGCCGAGGCAAAAGGAACGGTCGTCGTGCCCGCCGTCGTCGATGCCGGAGAAGAGAGCTTCGCCGCCGCGCTTTTTCTCCCTGCGAACGCGCTCTTCGACAAACACGGAGACCACCCGACGGCGTTCGAACTCGGTGCGCTTGGCGGCTTGCGGCTGCGGCTCTCGGTCATTCGCGAGCTCATCGCCGTCAGTGACGAAGAGCTCTCGGCACTTCGCGTCGGCGACGTACTCCTTCTCGATTCTTCCGCTCGAGCCCCGACGGGCGACACCGATGCCCCGCTCGCGGTGACGTTGGGCGCCATTGGGGGCGAGCGCCGCGTGTCGGCGGATCTCGTGGCCGACGGGAAGATCGTGTTACGGTTTTCCCGACCGATCATGGCCGACCCCGATCTCTCTCGCACGTTGGAAGAAGCGCCCGTCGTCGTTCGCGTCGAAGTCGGCTCGATCGAGCTGCCCGCGCTCGAATGGGCAGATCTCGCCGATGGCGACGTCGTCAAGCTCGAGCAGTCCGTCGGCGCGGCCGTCGTGCTTCGCGTCGGCAGCGCGCTCGTCGCGGAAGGCGAGCTCGTCGACGTCGAAGGGACGCTCGGCGTGCGCATCTTGCGACGCCTGTAACAACGTCGCAGCGGAGGTCGAAATGAGCGCGTATCTGCGGTGGGCCGTCGCGAACTATCCCGCGGCGAAGTTCGATCTCGCGACGAGTGGGACGCGCGAAGCTCCCGTCTCGCTTTGGCTCGATCCGGCGCACCTCTCGACGAGCGATCGCGACGCGCCGAAACGCGCCGTCCAAGCGATTGCCGAATTGAACGGAGTTGGAGAGGGCGAAGTGCTCCTCACGAGCGGCGCCGCGCATGCGATTTGGCTCGCCGCGGCGTCGGTACTCTCTCCCGGTGCCGACGTGCTCGTCGAGAACCCGCACTACGAGCCCTTGCGCTCCAGCCCAAGCCTGCAGAGTGCACGCATTCGTACGTTCGACGTTCTTGCTCCCACGCCGCCAACGGATCTCGTTGCGCGCGTCGAACGCGCTCTAGAAAGAGACACGCGGCTCGTCATCCTCTCGAACTTGCACAATCCGACGGGCCATCGTCGATCCGACGATGATCTCCGTGCGATCGCCGCGCTCCTCGCGAAGCGCGACGCGTACTTGCTCGTCGACGAAATCTACGCGCCCTTCGACGCGCTCGCGTATCGCCCTTCGGGCATTCGCAGTGCAAAGCGCCTCGGAGACAACGTTCTTTGCGCGTCGAGCCTCACGAAGACGCTCGGGCTCGGCTCGCATCGCCTCGGATGGATGCTCGCGAACGAATCCGTCATCGAGCGTGCCCACGACGTCTTTCTGTCTTCGGTAGGCTTTCTACCCCTCGTGCACGCCGAGATGATGCTGCATGCGCTCGTCGCGAAAGACGCGCTCATCGAACGCGCGTTGGAGGGCCTCGACGAAAAGCGGAAGCTCGTCTTCGACGCGATGCAATCGCTGCCGGGCCTCACGTTCTCGGCGCCGAAGGACGGGCTCTTCGGCTTTGCTTGGTACGAAGATGGCCGCGACGTCTCGGACCTTCTCGATCGCGCGCTTCGCGAAGAGGCCGTCATCGTTGCGCCGGGGCGCTTTTTTGGCGCGCCGTGTGGATTTCGAATCTCGTGGTCCAACGAGCGCGCGATCATCCTGCACGGGCTGGAACGACTCGTGCGCGTCCTCGGTACGCCGCGAGAAGAACGCCGATGACGATGAGCGGGGCTGCGACGAGGAGCTTCGGCGAGAGCGTCTGTCCGAGCTGCACGTAGGCGAGAATCGCCGCGAGCGGTGGCTGCAAAAAGATGTAGCTCGTGACGAGCGCCGGCGTCGACCGCACGAGCGCCCACGCATTGCAGAGGTACGCGAGGATCGTCGGAACGAGAACGATGAACGCGACGAGAAAGAGCGCGCGCGAACTGGCTGCACCGAGAGCGTGCACGAGGGGCACCGTGCCGAAGGGAGCGAGCGCCACGACACCCCACAGAAAGAGCCACGAGAGCGTCCGAAAGACGCCGAGACGCGCCAGAGTCTTTCGCGAGAGCACGAGATAAAGCGAATAGGAGAGCGAGTTCAGCGTTACGAGGATCGCGCCGAGGTCCGGACGCGCCACGCCCGTCAACGTGACGACGCCTGCGGCTGCACACCCGAGTCCGAGCGCGATGCGAAGCGAGAGTCGCTCCTGTCCGAGGAGCACCGAGAGTCCTGCGGTGAAGACCGGAATGGCGACGCTGAGAAGCGTGGCCGTAACGGAGCTCGTACGCGTGAGGCCGAGAAGAAAGAGCGTTTGATTGATCGTGACGCCGAGAAGCGAGAGACCGACCAACGTCAGGTGATCGCGCAAGACGAGCGGTTCGCGTGCGCGATTTTCTTTTACGAGCGCGCGTCTTCCGTCGAGCGCCGAAAAGATCGTGAAGGCGAAAGACGCGCCAATCATGCGCACCAGCGTGAGCGCGACTGGCGGAAAGGCCTCGCCGCCATGATCGACAGGAGCCATCAGCAACTTGCCTTCGACGGCCTGCGACGCGAACGCGATTTGAACGACGAGGAGGGCCGCGTGAACCGTTGGTTTCGGACGCGGCGCGAAATCGCTCAAGGTGAAGAAGTTCTAGTGCTCGTCTGCGAGAGCGTCGAGAGCGCACTTCCATCGCGAACGCCGGATCACGCGTGATATCGTCCGCGGTTCAAAAAGGAGCACACCATGAAACATTCACTGAAAGCAGTCGTCGTCGCCCTGACCCTCGGCTCGAGCTCGATCGCGTGCGGAAATAAAGCCGAAGAAGAGAAGAAAGCCGCGGAGGCGAAGGCCGACGAAGCGG
>JAHFDV010000161.1 GCA_023248815.1 Myxococcales bacterium | reverse complement strand
GAACGGCGCGCTCCCCGTCAGCGTGAGTGAACCTTGCGCTGCACGGTTCCCCGAGTTCACGACCGCGAGCGGGCCTTCGATTGCACCCGAGTTGAGCGGCACGTTGTCGTAGGTGCCTCCCTTCTCGGGAAGAAACGTGAGCACGGCGCCCGCCGCCGTCTCCTCCAGCGCAACGCGCACGGTCGCTTCGTCGAGCGTCACCTCGAGTTGATCGCCGAGACCATTTTTCGCGGTCGTCGAAACAGCCGGCACGGGTTTAGGAATGACGGTGACGACCGCATTGCCGTGTGGCGCAAGAGTGCCGCGCACGGGATCGACCGTGAACGCGGACTGCGGACCTTTCGCCGGAGTCGCGAACCAGACGACACTGCGATCCAGAGGATTCTCGAGCGTGACCGTCTTTGCAGCGGTCGTTGCGCCGCAGTTCACGTCGCCGAAATCGAGCACGAGCGGCGTGACGCTCGGCAGTCCGCTCGCCGGTCCTCCGTCGACACCGGCATCGACTCGCGACTCGGGCGGAGCGTAATCGGGGAGCGCGCTCGCGTTCACATCCGAAGAGACGCACTTCTGCTGGATGGGATCACACGTGAAGCCAGGTTCGCAGGTAGAAATAGGCGTTCTTCCGTCTTCGGCGATCTTGACGAAGCCCGAACACGCCGCGCTCAGCCGCACTTCGAATACGGCGAGCCGCCCTTCTGGAATCTGGGTCACGATGGCGTCGCGCAGGTCGACCGGGACATCGCCGAGCCAGGCCGAGACGACGATCGTGGCGGTTGCCGTCGCACTGCCATTCGAGACGATGGAGAGCGTATTGGGAAGCGGTGTTTCGGGAACGCGAAAGTCGTTCTGCATCAGCGCAATGCCCGCGGCATTGGTGACTTTGATCGAAAGACGATCGAGCTTCAACGTGCCATCGTTCGAAATGATGACGAGGAGCCCACCGCGTGCGCTGCCTTGATTCGCGCTGCACGCGGAACCGAGGAGGCCGAAGCCACCGATTGCAACCGCTCGGGTGATCGATCGAAAAGAAGAGAACACCTTCGAGGAAAGACTGCCGGCGTCGAACGTGTTCCTCGCTGCTCTCATCGCAGAGACATCGGTAACACAACTTTCGAGACACGGAGGCGACGCTCGTCGGCGGGTGCGCTCTCTCTCCGAAGAACGTCTGCTCACCGATGTGGAGCTTCTCGACCGTGCGCTGGTCGACGGAACGCTCGTACTTCCTCCTGTCGTACTCACTGATGTCTGTGCGCGCGGGGATGACAGCCGAGCTTCGCGCACGTCTGCTTGCGATCCCCCGACTCGAGCCCGTGGATGGCTACTGACATCACGATGTACCTGTCACGCTCTTCGGTGTTCTTGGCTGAGCGCATCCGACCGATGCACCCGAACCCGGCAGCGACGTACTACGACACGGATCGACCCGTATTCGCTCCAAAGTCCACCTCGGGCCCGTGCGACGCGAGGGCGACGAGCGCGAGGTACTCTGTGACGGCGCGCGGAAGACCCAACTCCAAAGCGTCGGCGATCAAGGCGTGGCCGATGCTCACCTCATCGATGCTGCCGGCGCTCGCGAGAAGGGGCCCGAGGTTTGCGCGGTTCAGGTCATGGCCTGCGTTGACACCGAGCCCGGCCGCCCTCGCTGCCGCGACGGCTTCTCTGAAGCGAATAAGCACATCTTCAGCGTGTCCCGCTGCGAAGCCAGCCGCGTACGGTTCCGTGTAAAGCTCAACGCGGTCCGCGCCGAGGTCACGCGCTGCCGCCATACTTCCTGGGTCCGCGTCCATGAAAAGGCTGGTGCGACACCCAAGCGCGCGGAGATGCGTGACGATGGGCCGGAGCCGCTGAGCGTCTGTCATCAGGTCCCACCCATGATCGCTCGTCGCTTGTGTTGCCGTGTCGGGAACGAGCGTGCACTGCGTGGGGCGATGCTTCTCTACGTGATCGAGGAGCCCTTCGAAAGGGTTACCTTCGATATTGAGCTCAGCCTGCGGGTACTCGCGCAACAACGCCGCGAGCACCGCGACATCATCCGGACGGATGTGTCTCCCGTCGGGTCTCGGATGGATTGTGATTCCATGCGCCCCCGCATCCAGACAAAGCCGCGCGCAATGGGCGAGGGAGGGAATGCTGACGCTGCGCGTGTTGCGCAGAGTCGCGACCTTGTTCAAGTTCACCGAAAGTTTCGTCCTCACTCGCATGGCGTACAGTCTTCCTGGCGCGACCGGAAGGGCCGCTGGTGATTCAAGCTTAGGCAAGCGGGCTGAAAAACCAAGCGACGGTTCGTCTGCTGATTGGCTTACTTCCTATTGGATCGCCCGATGGACGACCCGGTTCGGCGCCGTGCGCTCTTCGGCTTTAGAAGCTGCGCCACGCCACGTGCCGACGCTTCGTTGGCCGGCAGATAGATGACCATTCGCAAGTGCTCGCTGCCCTCCACGGAAAACGCGGAAGACTCGAGAAGCAGCTCACCGACGCCCGGGCGGACGATGAGCTTGTGCGTCACGCCGTGCACGCGGAGATCGTTTTCGGACCAATAGCGACGGAAGTCGGCGCTCGATGCGGTCAGCTCGGCGATCAGCTCGGTGGCTTCGAGAGAGTCGCCTGCGCGGGCCACGTCTACGCGAAACGCCGCGACCGCGAGCCTTCGATCGCGCTCGTGCTCGGGCATCACGAGAGTAGAGCCTGGCATGAAGATGCGACGCATCGCATTGCGTTCGCGCATGGGCATCGCGCCGTAATCTCCGAACACTGCGACCGCAGCGCGATTCCACGCGACGATCGTCCAGGTCGGAGTCGTCACGTATGCAGGCGTCGTCAGCGAATCGAGCACGCGCTGGAGTGGAGGTTCGACGACCGACGGCAGCACTTGTCGGATCGGTGGGGGTCGATGTTGTGCGAGGAGAAACAGCATTTCGCGACCCGCAGCGTCGAGCTCGAGCGCACACGCGAGTCGCTCCAGGACATCTACCGACGGTAGGCCCCCGCGTCCTTGCTCGAGCCACGTGTACCAAGTGACACTGACCTGAGCGCGCGCGGCGACTTCTTCGCGTCGCAATCCGGGCGTTCGACGACGCGAGCCTGGCGTTGCAGCGGGGGTGACGCGCGCGCGGCGATCACGAAGGAAATTCGGCAGGGTAGTAGTGGCCATACCGGTATGCCGCGTCGTCTGGAGCGGCGCGTTTTCGAATCTTAGTGTCCTTGCCCACAATGATCAAAAGACTCGAAGGCAAAGTGGCACTCATCACTGGCGGCACGACGGGCATCGGCGCTGCGATCGCTCGGCTGTTCCATCTCGAGGGCGCGCGCGTCGTCGTTACGGGAAGAAATCCTGAGACTCTCGCGGCCGCGAAGAACGATCTGCCGGGGATCGACGTCGTCGCATCGGACACGGGAGATCCGGATGCAGCGGTGCGCTTGTTCGAGCACGTTCAGAGCCATTACGGTCAGCTCGACGTGCTGGTGCTCAATGCGGCGATCGCTCCGCATGTGCCGCTCGCCGACTTCACGACCGAAGATTTCGACGAAGTGATGCGCGTGAACGTGCGCGGACCATGGCTCGCCATCAAACACGCGACGCCGCATTTCTCGCGCGGCGCATCCGTCATTTTCACGGGATCCGCCAGCGCCGTCCGCGCGATGAATGGAAGCGGTGTCTATGGCGCATCCAAGGCGGCGCTCACGTCGCTCGGGCGGTCAGCGGCGTTGGAGTTGGTCGATCGCGGCGTTCGCGTGAACGTCCTATCGCCGGGACCCATCGACAGCGGAGTCATCGCCAAGGGACGCGATGCGGCGACCGTGACCGCGATCGAGAATCACCTGAAGACGCTCATTCCGATGCGTCGACTCGGGCATGTAGACGAGATTGCACGCGTCGCGCTCTTCTTGGCCTCCTCCGATTCGAGCTTCATGACGGGCGAGGAGATCTTCGTCGATGGGGGAATGACTCGATTTTAGTCCCGGCGAAGGATGGACCGCGTCCGGCGACTGCACCGAGGACGACACGACAAGCTTTGAGCCACGGACCCTCGCTGGAGAGTTGCAAGATCCGTCGCAACACTAGCGTGCCGCATATTTATATGCGCCGAGCATGTAGACAGTCCCCTCGAAGGTGATTATATGCTTCAATCATACTTATTGCGTCGTGCCCTCAGCCGGTTTCCCAGCTGAGTCGACGCAATCACTGACAAGCAATCACGGACAAGAAGCGCAGCAGTCTGCCTGATCTTCTAGGAAGGAATTGGAGCATCATGAAGTTTGAAAAGACCCAGACAGCAGTCGACCGCTTGACCCCCGAGCAACGCCGGGTAACCCAGGAGTCGGGCACCGAGAGGCCCTTCACGGGAGACCTCAACGACAACAAGAAGCCGGGCATCTACGTCGACATCGTGTCGGGAGAGCCGCTGTTCGCTTCGACGGACAAGTTCGATTCCGGTTCTGGTTGGCCGAGCTTCACCAAACCGATCGTTCCGGCCAACGTGAACGAGGTGCGGGACAGCGCTCACGGCATGGTCCGGACGGAGGTCAGATCGGTACACGCCGACAGTCATCTCGGCCACGTGTTTCCGGATGGTCCCGCCGACCGCGGCGGTCTGCGCTACTGCATCAACTCTGCGTCGCTTCGCTTCATCCCGCGCGCCGAAATGGAGGCCGAGGGATACGGCGAATATCTCGATCAGGTAAAGGAGGCTTGAACATGAATCAGCGCGCTGTTCTCGCGGGCGGATGTTTCTGGGGCATGCAGGACCTCATCCGAAAGCGGCCCGGCATCGTTTCGACTCGGGTCGGTTACACCGGCGGCGACGTTCCGAACGCCACTTATCGCAATCACGGCACGCATGCCGAGGGGATCGAGATCGTCTTCGACCCCGCGGTGACGAGCTACCGGAACATCCTGGAATTCTTCTTTCAGATCCACGATCCGACGACGAAGAACCGCCAGGGCAATGATCTTGGGCTCTCCTACCGATCGGGCATCTACTACGTCGACGAGGAGCAGAAGCGCGTCGCCGAAGAGACGATCGCCGATGTGGATGCCTCAGGGCTGTGGGGCGGCAAAGTGGTCACCGAGGTCGTGCCGGTGGGCGATTTCTGGGAGGCCGAACCGGAGCACCAGGACTATCTGCTGAAGCGCCCGGACGGCTATACCTGTCACTTTGCCCGTCCCGATTGGGTGCTTCCGAAGCGGCCGGCATGAGCGTCGTCGCCGCCTACCATTACGACCAAGGCAAGCGAATCCGGGAAATCGCGATCGACGAGCAGGTCCAGCACGACAAGGGTCGCTCGGGCTTCGACTGGATCGCGATTAGCGAGCCCGCCGCCGACGAGCTTCTCGCGCTTCAAGGGACGTATCACCTCCATCCGTTGGCAATCGACAACGCGATGCATCCGCTCTGCCCGCCCAAGCTCGAAGTCTACAACGATGAGCTATACGTCGTCGCTCAGACCGCAGAGCTGGACGGCGACCGGATCCGCTACGGCAAGATCGCGATCTTCACCGGTCACAATCATCTCATCAGCGTACGGCACGGCAACGCCGGAGTGCTCGGCAACCTTCGGGAGCAACTCGAGGCTTCGCCGGCGCTCCTCGGAAAGGGTGTCGACTACGTGCTGCACGCGATCTTGCACCGTATCGTCGACCAGTATCTGCCCATCTTCGAGATGATCGAGGATGACGTCCTGGCGATGGAGAGACGGTCGTTGGGCGACTTTCTCGGACGAGAAGAAGTCGCCCGCATCTTCGAACTGAGGGGCGAGCTCACGCGCTTCCAACGCACGCTCGGGGCCATGACCGAACTCGTCAAAAAGCTCTTCCGCGGGCACTTCCCCTGCATCAGCGCCGAAGTGAGGCCGTACTTCGACGATGTCGCAGATCACGTGGATCGCGTGCAGTCGATGGTCAACGGCCTACTGCAGGTCTTGTCGACGGTGTTCGAGTTCAGCAGCCTTCTGGAGGCGCAGAGAACGGGTGTGATCACTCGTCAGCTCGCGGCGTGGGCGGCGATTCTGGCAATCCCGACGGCGGTCGCTGGAATCTACGGCATGAACTTCAAGAACATGCCGGAACTGGATGCGACCTATGGCTACTTCGTCGTGCTCGGCGCGATCACGGTGGCGTGCCTCTTCCTGTACATGCGCTTCAAGAAGGCCAAGTGGCTATGAACGGACCTCGAGCTCGAAATATTTTCGGGGCGTTCGCACTCATGATCAGCGACGACATCGTTCGCGCTAGCTCATCGCGGGCACCAGAATCTGGGCCCGCCGCGTCAGCGCTGGCGTTGCTCGCGCACAAGCCGGGGCTCTCGATCCGCATGCTTGCGGCAGGGGTAGGCCTTTCGCATGCAGGCGCCGTTCGCCTGGTGGATCGATTGGCGACGGAGGGATTGATCGAGCGAAGGGAACATTCGACTGACGGGCGCACGCGTTCGCTCCATCTCACTCGAGTCGGGAAGGTCGCGAGCGACAAGGTCCTAGCCTCGCGCGATCAAGTGATTGCCGAAGGGCTATCGATCCTCAAGCCAGCCGAGCTGAAAACCTTGTGCGACCTCGCTGAACGCGTTCTGCGCAATCGCCTGGAGAGCCTCGAACATTCATGCAGCATCTGCCGGCTGTGCTCCTACGAGGACTGCACGAAGTGCCCGATCGATGCCGAATTGCGTGAGCGAGGTGTAGACCGCGAGAAGAACGACGAGGCGTAAGAGGCTCGCAGCTCGAGTCGGCGTTATCCTTCGCCGCTTGCAGCCTGCTCGCGGGCGGAGCTCGGCACCACGCGGATCGCGAACACGATGAAGCCGCCTGCGGCGAGAAGATGTAGAGCCGAGTTCGGCGCGATGCCATCGAGACGGGTGATGACTCCAGATCGCCAGGCAGAAATTTCGATCGGCAAGAGCCCTGCGTGCACCAGTGCATTGCCCCAGAGCACGGCGCGCATCGCGCGTGAATCCGCTTCGTCACGGAGAAGGAAAAGAATGACGGAGATCGAGAGAATGAGCACACCCGTCTCCCGCATCCACACCATGGCAGCGCCTTCCGGGGCCACGCCCTTGCCTTGAAGGAGAATCGCGGGCGCGAGGAGCGCGACGCTTCCGACGATGAAGCCAACGATGCCGATGAGGACGAGGAACGTCTTTCGTTTCATGCCATGACTTTGGTCGACACAGCATCCGCGCTCAATTACCTCACGAGGTAATGGAAGCCCGACACCTCTAACCATAGACTTCGGCCAATGGGCGCGCCGATCGGCAGTCAGATGTTTCCAGCGCTCTTGCGATACTGGCGAACACGGCGAGGCTTTTCTCAGCTCGAGCTCGCACTAGAAGCGGACGTCTCGGCGCGACACGTGAGCTTTCTCGAGTCGGCGCGTGCGCGTCCCAGTGAAGAGATGGTGCTGCGCCTTCTCACGGCGATGAATGTGCCTCTACGCGATCAGAACGCGGCTCTTGCGGCTGCGGGATTTGCGTCTCGGTTTCCGAACGACGCCGCGGAAGAAATCGCCCCAGAGTTAGAGATGGCTCTCGACCAAATGATGCGTCAGCATGACCCGTTTCCACTCGCAGTCCTCGCGGTGGACGGAAAGATCGTTCGTCAGAACCGCGGCGCATCGAGCCTCTTCCGTGCATTTATCGACGAGGCCCCCTCGACCGCGCCTGCGAACATGTATGCGCTCTTGTTCGATCCTATGGGACTCCGGCCGTTCGTGACCGAATGGGAATCCTTCGCGCGAAATCTAGTTGCGCGCCTTCACCGAGAGCAGCTAGCGCGCGGCGACGCTCGCCTCACGACGGTTCTCGACACGATTTTGGCGCAACCCGGCGTCTCGGACGATTGGCGTCAACCCGACTTCTCCGCTGCGCTTCCGCCCGCGCTCCACTTGGAGCTAGCGAAGGGTGACCTCCGCGTGCGTTTCCTCGTCGCGATCACGACGTTCGCTACCGCGCAGCACGTCGCGCTCGACGAGCTTCGCATAGAAAGCTGTTTTCCTCTCGACGCGAGGACGCGAGAGACTTGCACCCGCTTGGCGGCGTCAGAGTAGCGACGGAAGGCGAGTTTCGCGCGGTTGCCAATCCGAGCGAAAGGTTGTTCCAAGGGCATGCATCATAGCGCTCTGTTGGTGCGCGCAGTCGGCCGCGGCCGACCCTCAGCTGAATCGAAGATTCAGCGCGGACAAACAAGTAGCAACGACGGACAAACGCATCGACGAGCGCCGAGAATTTTTCCCGGTCCTCACACCTGAGCGACCGGAAAAATTCTCGACGTAGTGGGTGGTCCGAGCGTCACATGAGCAAGCTCGCCGCCGCTGCAGAGCACGGCCGAATCTCGCGAGCCCCCTCTTGCGCGGCTCATCGCGCCAGCGATCCGCGAGCGGTAGCGAGCCAAACAAACCAGCGGAGGAGAAGGGATTCGAACCCCTGGACAGCTTGCACCGTCGGCGGTTTTCAAAACCGCTGCCTTCGACCACTCGGCCACTCCTCCGTCGCCGTTTCCGGCGGTGCCCATCCTACGCTGACTCGTCTCACAATTCTACCGCTGGCCGCGGCGGCCGATCACGAGCATTTCGTTGACCTCACGGCGTCGATCGCGATTGCAGCACGCCGGGCGCCCGCGCAGAGATCCAATCGATGAACGTCCGCACCTGCCGAGGCATCCCTTTTCGTTCCGCGTAGACGAGGGCAATCGCGCCCTCCACTCGGAGGACACTCGGCAAAACCGTGACGAGCTCGCCGTTCGCGATGAATGGCTCGACGAGACGGCTCGGGAGCATCGCGACTCCGAGGCCGCGGATCGAGAGCTCCGCGAGTAGCGAAGGATCATTCGAGTGCGACGCCGACGTACGAATGAACCGCTGCGCCTTTGCGGGCCATTGCGAGCGCGGTTTCATCTCTTCGTCGAGCGAAAGGATGCACGTGTGTGTTCTAAGATCACGCAAGCTGCTCGGAGTTCCACGCGACGCGAGATACTTCGGCGAAGCGACGGCAACGAGACTCGAGCGCGCGAGACGCTTGGCGACGAGTCCCGGTGCAAGCTTGGCGCTGGCGCGGATGGCGACATCCACGTCGCCTTTTCGCAAATCCACGGAGCGCAGCGAGACATGGGCCAGCAAGTGGACCGCCGGATGCGCGAGCGCGAACTCGGCGAGCAAAGGCGCGAGACCGAGTCCTGGAACCATCGTGAGACGCACGTTGCCCGTCACGAGATCGGACGGAGCGCGAACGCTCTCTTCGGCCTGAACCGCTGCTGCAACGACGGCTTCCGCATGCCCGAGAAACGCGCGTCCCGCTGGTGTGAGCACCATCGAACGCGTGGTCCGCTGTAGTAGCCGCACCCCGAGCTTTGCTTCGAGTCCTGCGAGACGTCGGCTCACCGTCGCTCGGGGGATCCGGAGCTCGTGGCTCGTACGGGTCAGCGACTGCGTCGAGACGATTCGCAGAAAGATCTCGAGCGCTTCGGTCTCCAGCATTTGGATCAAAAATGGACGAATGATGTCCATTAATCAAGGATTGAGCGGAAGCGTTCGTGAGCCCACGATCGCGCTCATGAAAACGATCCTCTGGGCCACCCTCTCTGCCAACGGCAACTACGCACGCACCTCCGAACGGCATCCGCCAAAGCCGCAAGCCCTTGGCGACTTCGCAAAGGAGACGGCCGCGCACGGAAACTTCATCGTAGGACGAACGACGTTCGAGGAGTTTCAAGCCAATGCACAGCGACGACCGAGCGGGCCGCCTCCGAAGTGCGACATCGTCGTGGTCTCGAAGAGCCTCGTTCTTCCGGCCGGCGCCCCCGCGCAGCGTGCAGCGGATCCGCAAGCTGCGCTCGCACTTCTTTCGACCAAAGGGCACGCGACGGCCGTCGTCGTTGGCGGAGAGCACCTTCACAACGCGTTTCTCGCGGCGGATCTCGTCGACGAGCTCGTTCTTCTCATTACCCCTTGGTTCGAAGACGAAGGCCTAAAGCTCATTTTGCCGAAGGGCGAACGCCGCGAGACGAAGCTCATCGAGCACGCGTCGCTGGGAGGCGGCGTGATCAAGCTTCGCTATGCGCTGGGGCCGAAAGACGGCTGGTGCTCCCCTTCCTAAGGCTGCGCAGTGCAGACGATGTTGTCGATGAAGGCCGCGGCCGCGGTGCTCGCAGTCGATCGTTCGATTCCGATGCGGAAGGAGGTCGGAAATGGATTCGCAGGCGACGGTGGGAGCGTGAAAGGCATTCCGTCGACTTTCCCACTCATCGCCTGATTCTTCCCGAAGATGAAGTTCACCTTGCTCACCCTGTTGTTGGTCAGCTGTGCGAATGGCGTGCTCGTGCCGAAGCCACCGATCTGCACGAAGACGCCTTCTTCCGTTTGGAAGATACTGTAGGTCGTCGTCCCGGCGATCGCCGTCATCATCGCCGACGCTTCGGGTCGCGCGGAGAAGTAGTAATCGAAGTCGCAGCGAATGCCGCAGCCGTCCACGCCGCCATCGGCAATCGCGGCCGTGTCGAAATGAATCGCCGTCGTTCCCTTCGCCCCCATCTCCTGCGTCACCACGAGACCGCTCATTTTCTGAGCGCCTCCGGGGGTTGGAACGTCCGCCTGCGCGAGCATCGCAGTCCCTTTGATACCGGCGGGGGATACCTCGATTAGATCGGCGCGAATGATCCCGTCGTCGAAGTCGAACGCGACCCTCCCTTTACACGCCCCACTGTCCACCGCTTCGCGAGCATCCGTATTTGGAAGGGCGTCGAGTGCGGCAACGTCGGTCGAGACGTCGAGGGCGCTCGCGTCGAAGGACTCATCGCTCGTCACTTCGTCGAGGCCGAGGATACGTGCGCATCCAAAGGAGCAGAGGATCGCACTGCCAACGGCAGCGCTCGTTCTGATGCGTGCTCGCACCAAGCTCATCCCTTGACGCGCGAACAGATGAAGTTGTCGAC
>JAHFDV010000160.1 GCA_023248815.1 Myxococcales bacterium | reverse complement strand
GCTCCGTGCACAACATTCTGCGGAGACGGCCTGAAGGTGGGCAAAGAGGAGTGCGACGACAAGAACAAGAATCAGGGCGATGGCTGTTCCGCCCAGTGCCTTGTGGAGCCTGGGTACCTCTGTCCGACGCCTGGACAGTCGTGCAAGCTCGCGGTTTGCGGCGACGCCATCATCACGCCACCCGAGATGTGCGACGACGGCCCAAACAACGGCAAGGGTTACGGCTTCTGCGGGGCCGCGTGCAAGCTGGGCCCGCGTTGCGGAGACGGCGTCAAGAATGGGGCGGAAGCGTGCGACGACGGCAATTGGGTCGACACCGACCCTTGCACGAACGCGTGTCAGATCAATTTGAACTGAAGCGGTCGCGCGCGGCACACCCACACCACCCACCATGACTAAAGTCATGGTTGCCCCAATCTCTGCTTTCCCATCTATGCAGATCACACGCATCCCCCGTACTCTCCCCACGCGGTCTCATTCGAGCTCGCAACAGGGGAGGGGAACATGCCGATTCCGAATCGTGCGCATGAGCGCACCGTCACACGTTTGAACGAGCTCATACCGCTCGTCGCGCAGACAACGCCGCGCGACGTTTCAGAGGTCGAGACCAGTGCGATCGAGAAAGATCCCTCTTCGGAGATCTTCGACGACGTGACATCTCCGGACGTACGGAGCGAGGATCGTCCGACGGATCCCGAGATGGCGGAATCGGACGACGATACGCCCGTCGATCTTCGCGTGATGACGACGCTCGTGCCGGAGCCGTCTTAAGCGGTGGGGATCGGGCCATCTAGCGGAATGATTCCTCGCCCCGGTCTGCCCGAGCTCAGCCCGACTTCGTGCATTACGTGATTGCGAGTCAGCGAAAATTGGTGGCCGTTGATGGGGCCATCCATTTCAAAGTATCGTGGCGCATGCGGGGAATTCGGAACTCGTTCATCTCGGCATGAGTTCGCCGATGACGTCACCACCATCGGAGATCGAGCGGCTGAATCGGCTGTACTCTGCGCTCAGCCACATCAATCAAGCCATCGTCCGAAAGCGGACGCGTGACGAGTTGTTCTCGTCCGTTTGCTCGACCCTCGTCGAGCACGGCGGTTTCGGTATGGCGTGGATTGGGTGGCACGATCCGGACACGCAGCGCATCCTGCCGGTGAGCCACGCGGGCGACAGAGACGGCTTTCTCGACAGCGTCGAAATCTACGGAGACGATCGACCGGAGGGGGCCGGGCCGTCGGGAAAGGCATTTCGCGAGAACACGCCGTACATCTGCAATGACGTGCTCGCGGATCCGGCAACCCTTCCGTGGCGGTCGGCGCTCGAGAGTCGAGGGCTCCTCTCGTCCGCCGTATTTCCGATCGTCACGAGCGGCTTCGTCCGAGGCACGCTCAGCGTGTACGCGAATCGCGCCGGATTCTTTCGCGACGAAGAGATCATGCTTCTCAACGAGGCCGCCGCCGATATCTCCTTCGCGCTCGGCAACTTCGCGCAGGAAGAAGCGCGTGCGAAGGCAGAAGCTCTCGCACAAGAAGAGCGGCGGTTTGCGAGCGATCTCATCGAGTCGATGCCCGGGATCTTTTACCTCTACGACGAGAGCGGACGGTTCTTGCGGTGGAACCGCAACTTCGAGCGCGTCTCCGGTTTTTCGGCGGAAGAAATCGCGAACATGCATCCGCTCGACTTCTTCTCATCTGCGGAGAAGCCGCTTCTCGAAGAGCGAATCGCCCGTGTCTTCCATGAAGGGGAAGCAAACATAGAAGCGACCTTCGTGTCGAAAGATGGGAGTAGCGCTCCGTACTTTCTCACGGGCCGATCCATCGCGCTTGGAGGGGAGCGAAGTCTCATCGGGGTGGGAGTCGACATCACGGAGCGCATCCAGGCGGAGGACGCGGTCAGAAAGAGCGAAGAGCGCTATCGCACGACCTTGGAGAGCATCATGGAAGGATGTCAGCTCCTCGGATTCGATTGGCGCTACCTCTATCTCAACCCCGCAGCGGCAACGCAAAACCGGCGATCCAGATCGGAGCTCTTGGGGCGAACGATGCAGGACGTGTGGCCCGGCATCGAGGCGACCGAAGTCTTCGCGACGCTCTCGCGCTGCATGAAGGAACGAATCTCCAGCCATGCCGAGATCGAGTTCACCTTCCCAGACGGGAATCCCGGCTGGTTCGACGTGCGCGTCCAGCCGGTGCCCGAAGGGATCTTCCTTCTGTCGATCGACATCAGTGAGCGAAAGAAAGCCGAAAGGGCGCTCCACGAATTGAACGAGAGCCTCGAGCGAAAAGTCGCCGAACGAACGACCGATCTCGCCGCAGCAAAGGTGCGCGCGGAGGCTGCCGATCGAATCAAGTCGGCATTCCTCGCCACCATGTCGCACGAGCTCCGTACGCCACTGAACTCGATCCTCGGCTTCACCGGAATCGTGTTGAAGGGCATGGCAGGGCCTCTCAATCCCGAACAGACGAAGCAACTCGGAATGGTGCAGGGGAGCGCGCGGCACCTTTTGGATCTCATCAATGACGTGCTCGATATTTCGAAGATCGAGGCGGGGCAGCTCGAGGTCCGGTCCGCGCCGTTCGACCTTCGGGCGTCCATCGAGCGCGTGGCTGCTTCCGTGATGCCATTCGCGGACAAGAAGGGCCTGAAGTTGCGCGTCACGGTGCCACCTGTCCGCGAAGAGATGGTGAGCGATCAGCGACGCTTCGAGCAGATCCTCATCAACCTGACGAACAACGCGATCAAGTTCACCGACCGCGGTGAGGTTGCGCTCACCGTCGAGATCATCGACGACCCGAATTTCGCCCGTTCCGAGAAGCCATCGTCTCTTGCGCGCATCTGCGTAGTCGATACGGGTATCGGAATTGCGCCCGAAGATCTCCCGAAGCTCTTCCAACCATTTCGCCAGGTCGACTCGGGTCTCCAACGCCAGCACGAAGGTACGGGATTGGGTCTCGCGATTTGCCGGCGCCTCACGGACTTGCTCGGCGGAACGATTCGCGCCGATAGCGCACCAGAGCAGGGAAGTACCTTCACGCTCCTCCTACCGATGAAGAAGACGGAAGGCTCATGAGCAAATCGGTCCTCATCATCGAAGACAACGAACAGAATCGCTACCTCCTCACGTTCTTGCTCGAGCAAAACGGATATACCGTCTCGTCCGCTGCGGATGGCGCGCGCGGGATCGAAGCGGCACGAGCGTCGACACCGACGCTGATCCTGCTCGACATCCAGCTTCCGACGATGGACGGCTACGCAGTCGCCCGAGCGCTGCGAGAACATGAAGCGCTGCGCGAAACACCCATCGTGGCGGTTACATCGTACGCGATGCCCGGCGATCGCGAGAGAGCGATGGAGGCTGGATGTACGGGCTATATCGAGAAGCCCATCAATCCAGAGACGTTCATCGCAGAGATCGAGCTCGTGCTCACGAACGATAGGCGGGAGAAATAAATGAAGCGTGTCCTCATCGTCGACGACAAGGAAGAGAATCTCTACTACCTGAGGGCTCTTCTCGGGGCGCACGACTTCGAAGTCGAGTCCGCGCACCACGGGGCCGAGGCGTTGGTCAAGGCGCGGCAATCGCCCCCCGACCTCGTCATCTCGGACCTTCTCATGCCCGTCATGGATGGGTACACGCTCCTCCGTCATTGGAAGGTGGACGCACGTTTGCAGACCGTTCCATTCGTCGTCTACACGGCGACCTATACCGAGCCGGAAGACGAGCAGCTCGCCCTTCGCCTTGGGGCCGACGCGTTCATTCTGAAGCCGACCGAGCCGGACGACTTGATGGATCGTCTACTCGCCGTCTTGGCCAAAGCTTCGGCGATCATTCCTTCACCTTCGAACGCGCTCCCAGAAAACGAAAAAGGGATGCTTCGCGAATACAGCGAAACGCTGGTCCGAAAGCTCGAACAAAAGACACTGGAGCTCGAAGAGAGCAATCGATTGTTGGTGAGGGACATCGCGCGCCGCGAGGTCGCAGAGGCGGCCCTGCGTGAAAGTGAAGCGAGCTTTCGAGTGCTCACGGAGGCGATCCCGCAGATCGTCTGGATCGCTCGCCCCGACGGACGGAACAAGTTTTTCAATCAGCGCTGGGTGCAGTACACGGGCATGACTCTCGCAGAGAGTCAGGGACGCGGTTGGATCAAGCCCTTCCACCCCGAGGATCAGCCCGCCGTCGAGGCCAACTGGAAGAACACGACCGACACGTACTCGCTCGAAGCGCGTCTGCGCAGGGCGGACGGCACCTATCGCTGGTGGCTCGTGCGCGGTGTGCCTCTTCGCGATTCAACGGGCGCGATCCTCGAATGGTTCGGCACGTGCACGGACATCGACGACTTGAAGCAGGCGGCGGTCCGGATCGAGCAGACGGAAGCACAGCTTCGGCAGGCGCAAAAAATGGAGGCGATCGGTCGTCTCGCTGGCGGCGTCGCTCACGACTTCAACAACCTCCTTTCCGTCATCCTGAGTTACACGTCGCTCCTCATCAGGGATTTGGAGCCCGGTCCTATTCGGGACGACGTGGAGGAGGTACGTCGCGCAGGGGAGCGGGCTACGGATCTCACGCGACAGCTCTTGGCGTTCAGTCGTCAACAGGTGCTCCAGCCAAAGGTGCTCGATCTCCGCGCGATCGTGCTGGATATGGAAAAGATGCTTCTGCGTCTGTTGACCGCGGAAGTAGAGCTTTCGCTGCGCTGCGAGAAGCCGCTCGACAACGTCCACGCGGATCCGAGCCAGATCGAGCAGATTGTCATGAACCTCGTCGTCAACGCAGGGGACGCGATGCCGCTCGGTGGAAAGTTGACGATCGAAACGGCGAACGTCGTCATCGGCGCGGACGAGGTCTCGATGCAGCCGAATGTCGCACCGGGCTCGTATGTCATGCTCGCCGTTACCGACACGGGAACGGGGATGGATGCCTCCACCCGCGAGCGAATCTTCGAGCCCTTCTTCACGACCAAGGAGCAGGGCAAGGGGACCGGACTTGGCCTCTCGACGGTGTTCGGTATCGTGAACCAAAGTCGGGGTCACATTTTCGTCTACAGCGAGCCGGGAGTGGGAACGACGTTCAAGATCTACCTGCCGCGTACCGACCGCGCGGAGAAGTTCGCTCGCTCGATTCTGCCGTCGTCGGCTCAGCTCGTCGGCAACGAGACCATTTTGCTCGTCGAAGACGAGGAGCAAGTGCGTGCCGTCAACCGATCCATCCTGGTACGTCACGGATACCACGTGATCGATGCACGAGACGGCGGCGAAGCTCTGCGCGTCGCGGAAGCATTCCCCGAGAAGATCGATCTCCTTTTGACGGATATCGTCATGCCACGCATGAGCGGACGCGAGGTGGCACTGCGCCTCGCCTCGACGCGACCGGAGACGAGAGTGCTCTACGTATCCGGCTACACCGAGGATTCCATCGTGCATCACGGTGTGCTCGACCCGGGGATCGCGTTCCTGCAAAAGCCCCTCACGCCGAACACCTTACTGAGCAAGGTGCGGGACGTGCTCAGTGCGCCCGCCGCGAACTCGCCAAGCGCAGCTGGAGGCCGCACCGAGATCACGAAGGGGCGCTGGAGAACCGCCGGTCGAAGGCGCGTGTTGATCATCGACGACGAGCCGATGCTCCGCAGGCTTTTCACGCATGCGCTCGAGCGGTGCTACGACGTCTCGAGCGTTGGCAGTGCGCGCGAAGCTCTCTTGCGGATCGCTGCAGAAGATCCGTTTGACCTCGTGCTCTGCGACGTGTCGATGCCCGGCATGACCGGCACTGAGTTCTACGACGAGATCACGCGCGTTGCGCCCAACCTCGCGCCCCGCATCGCGTTCCTCTCAGGGAGCGACATGAGCCCTGCGTCGTCAGCGTTCTTCGAAAAGGTGACGAACCCGCGACGGATGAAACCCGTCTTGCTCTCTGAGCTCGTCTCATTCGTGGACGACCTCTTGCTCGATACCGAGGAGCAGCGGCAAGCCCTGTGACGCGGGCGCTGGACGGGCCCTCCGCAACATTCGCATGAAGGGCACGATGCCGACTGCAGGGAAAGGTGCGCCGATTCTTCGAGCGACTCCTTGGTTCGCAGCTCCATGGGGAGGCAAATTTGCGAGTGCCTGCAAGGCTGCCTCTGCGGTCTTGTAGTCCCTCGTAGCCGAGATGAGGGGCCGTACATAGGAGGGCTGCAAGCCTCGTGTAGACACCTACATCCGGCGTGGGACCGGCATGGATCGCACCGTCGGATGAAGCGCAGTTAGGAAAGTTCGACGTGATTCCATGACCTCGTCGTCGAGCGCGATGCAATGGCACTCTTCGCAGGTATGCGCAGGCAGCTCGACGCCTCGTGACACGTAAGTAGTCATCGCGAACTGCTCACAGCCGCAGTTGTTACATATTTTCTTCATCGTCACCTTTCCGGGGCACGACATCGTCGTGTGCGCATTCGCTCACTCCCGCCGCCCCCGTAGATGGAGAGAGCAACCGCCGTGCCGCGGAGTTGGCCCATTTATGTCGCGCTGCATGCTGTCGCTTCGGGCGCGCGTGAATGGACCGCAAACTGCAATAGACGTCGGCGACGCGATCTCTACCCTCGCTTCAGAAGGAAGTTACCCTTGGCCCAGCCACTTCGATCCGTTCCACCAATGACTTCCCACTCATCCACGCGTTTGCCCATTGCCTCCGGGTGGTCGGAGGAGAGCATGCCGACGGAGGTGGCGGGGCGCTTCATCATGAAGCGAGAGATTGGTCGCGGCGGCATGTGCGCAGTTTTCCGAGCGGAGCATCGCTACAGTCGGAGAGCGGTCGCGGTGAAGTTGCTCTTGCCAGCCCTCGCAAAGAAAAGCGACATGCGAGCTCGTCTTCTCCGTGAAGCCGTTGCGCTCGGGCGCATCCGCCACGACAACGTCGTGCAGGTCCTCGATGCGGGCATCGATGGTGACACTCCCTTCTTGGTCCTCGAGCTCATGGAGGGGCGGACCCTCGAAGGCATTCTTGCGGCTCGCGGGAGCCTCACGGCGCCCGAAACCGTCCACATCGTGAGGAGGGTTGCGTCGGCGCTCGAAGCCGCGCACCGCTCCGGAGTCATCCATCGCGACGTGAAGCCGGGCAACGTCTTCATCGTGCAGGGGCCAGTAACCGACGGCGTGAAGCTCGGCGACTTCGGGCTCGCGCACACGCCTTCGGAGGACGCGCTCGGAGCGCCCAAGCTCACGGGCCACGGTGTCGTCATTGGCACTCCCGAGTACATGAGTCCGGATCAGCTCCTTGCGTTGCCTTCCACGCCACGGAACGACATCTGGGCGCTCGGGATCCTTCTCTACGAGTGCCTCACTGGCAAGGTGCCCTTCGTGGGCAGCTACTACGACGTGCTCGTGCAAGCGACCGCAGCGCGCGCGCCGGTCCCGACCGACTTCCCCGAAGACGTTCCGCCGGCACTAGTGGGCATCATCACCCGTGCGCTTTCCCCTTCTCCCACGACCCAATACCGCAGCGCTGCGGAGATGGTAGCGGCGCTCGACGAGACGAAACTCGCGTGCACGGATCTCCGCATCCTCAGCGGCAGTCCCGAAGCGCGGCGCACGGTCGCCGAGGCTCCAAAACGCGCCCATGTGCGCGCCCCATTCGTCACGCCGATCCGTATCGATGGGAAGGGCGTCTCGGCAGAGGGTCGCTGCGAGAACATCTCGTCCGGCGGCTTGATGGTCTTCCTCAGCGAGGAGGTTCCGCTCGGAACCGCGGTGAACATGCGCTTCTGCCTTCCGATTTCGGGCCGTGTCGAGACGTGTGCGGCAACGGTGCGCTGGTCGAAAAAGAACGAGCCGACCGCTCGACATCGGTTCGCAATCGGTCTCGAATTTTTCTATCTCCAGCCCGAGGTAGAGGCGGAAGTTCTGCAGTACGTCGCGCTGATGGGGACGAGCCGAAGGCGGTGATGTGAGAAGCGGAGCGACCGCGCCCTTTACTGCGTCGAACTGATGAAGTGATCCGTCATCGGCGCGGACCGACGGGATCAGCACGTACTCAGCGATAAATTCGCGCAGCTTGGCGGATCGAGAAACGGACGCCGTCCACCACCGAGCGATTCTTTCCGCGACCGCGACTGAGCTTGTACTATCCCGATCGAGATGGGGAAAAACTCAGGGGTGGGGCGCTCAATATTTCTTTCGTTCATGTTGCTCGTGAGCTCTTGCTCGAGCGACGGAGGAGGCTCTTCACCCCCGCCGACTCTCGCTGATCGCTGCGCTTCGAGCTGCGATACGCCACGCAGCTCGGACCATCCTTGTCACGATCAGATGGCGCCGACGTCCTGTCAGTCGAGCTGCGAAACGGTTCTCGAAGGAAAGTCCGCCGAGTGCGTGACCTGTTACTTCGGTTACTCGGGATGGAAAGGAACCACGTGCTCCTGCACGACCTCTCCCGTGCTCGGTGATCTCGCCTGCGAGAGCTGTAGCTATCAAGGCGGCTCGAAAGGCTGCAGCACCGATCTCATCGACAAGTGTTCGAGCGGCTCTTCGTGCCAAGGTTGGGTCGGACGAGACATCGACGATCCCGTCTGCGCAGCCAAGTGTGGCTTCGCGGTCGATCCCGCTCTCAGTTATTGCCAGAGCGTCTGTCTCCCTCCGCGAGACAACGGCCATCCGTGCTCGTCGAGAGCCACCGAAGAGCAGATTGCAGAGTGCACGTCAGCGTGTCGCGCGAGGCTCGCGGGAAAGCCCACGGAGTGCATGACCTGCTACTCGAAATACTCGGCGTGGCTCGGCGAGACATGCGACTGCAACGGTGCCGCGTGCACGGGCTGCAATTGGTACGGCAACGCCGCGGGCTCCGTAAAGGCATGCGGACCGACCAACTGCAATCCAACCCCGCAGTGCCGCGGCTTCCAAGACAAGGGCATCGACGGTCCCGAGTGCGCCTCGCTTTGCGGTGTGCCCGTGCGCGATGCGGGCGCGGATGCGAGCTTCGATGCGGGGATGGATGGCGGTCAGAAGGATGCCTCGGTCGACGGCGGTTGAGTGGAGGGGAGAGCAGAACGCGTCATCATCGGCCGAGCCAACAGCGAGGGGCCTCGCGTCGGTCTAGACGCAAGGTCTTGCGCTTCTCGTGTCGGAAGTGCTCGCGCACGCGACTGACTCACACTGAGCAACACGGGGCTCACGCGGGAGAAGCCGAGACGCCGAGGCTCTCGGGAAGAAACCTTCGCTTCGCAAGCCCGACAGCCTCGCCTTGGCTGCTACGCTCTCGGCAAGGGGAACAACATGACACTCACGCGACCGCTCTTCGGCCTCACCGCGCTCATCATCACGACGAGCACGGTCTCCGCCTGCTCCGATGACACTTCCACTCCGGGCGATCCCTACGCAGACGCCGTGCGCTTGGACGCACCGCTTGCGTACGTGCGCTTTCAAGACGCTGCCGTGACCGATGTCCTCGGACGCGCACAAGTCGAACGGCATGGCGTGACGATCGTCGATGGACCAACTGGCATCGGCGCACGCGCAGGCGCCTTCAACGGCGCAGACTGGATCAGCATCGGCGAAGACTGGCAGCGCATCCTCGGCGAGAGCCCCACGGGTAGCTTCGAAGCGTGGGTGCAGTTCGCGCCCGAGTCTGGATATGTCGGCATCGTCTCGTCCGATGTGACGCCCGGAAAGGGATGGGTCGCAATCTCGGCAATGACTGGCACCGTCGCGTACGGTCGTTACTTCGAAGACCCATCATCGGGCCCCGCATCACCGGTCGCCACCCCGCTCGCTTACCCCGGTGACTTCTCGATAGCTTCCCCAGTGACGGAGGGTGTCTTTCACCACGTCGTTGCCACCTTCGGATCGCGCAACGTTTTCTATGTCGACGGAGTCCAAGTGGGGACCTATTCGATCGCTCTTCGGCTGACGGACTGGCAGCGCATCGTCGTCGGCGCCGGCTCGACGAGCGGAGTTTCTGCGAGCCACGCAAAGATCGCGGAAGTAGCGATCTATGGCGGGCCACTCACGCCGTCTCAGGTGCTTGCGCACTACAATGCGCGGGGGAAGTAGGCATGGGGAGCGATCCGTTGGTCACGAGAACGTAAAATGACCGTCGCACTCAGAATTGCCGGCCCGCATCTCGACGTCGATGCACTGGCCCAAGCTATCTCTCCGGTGCAGGCCGAGGGCATCGCGCGCGTCGGCGAACTCGATCGCAAGGGCAACGCGCGAACGACCTTCTCGCTGGGCGTGACGCTTTCGGAGTCGGAGTTACCCAAGCAAGCGGTCGCCGACGCCCTCGAGATGTTGAAGCGGATCGGGCCACGCGTCGGACCATTTCTTAGTGACGGCACCGAGGCAGAGGTCGACTTCGCACTCTTCGTCAGCGCGATGCAGATGCGTTCGATTCGTTTCGAACCTGAGGCACTCCGCGCGTTCGCAGACTACGGTCTGGAGGTCGTCGTGAGTGCGTATCCGGTTGGGGACGACGACGACTAGGAGCCAACACCTCCACCTCCCGCCATGGATGAACGGACCCCCAGGGCTCTCGACGAACCCGATGGTGGGCCCTCGCATCGGACGTCTCTTCCCGTAACCATTCGGGTCCAGTCTTGGCAGACAAATTGCTTATGTGAGGGCTAGCCTCATCATGCTCATCAAACGTAGAGATTTGTTTCGCGGAATCGCCGGTGCCGGAGCTGCTGTCCTAGGTAGTCGCCTTCCGTTCGCAAAGAATGCGTTCGCAGCAGGCAACGAGAAGTCGGCCGTCGTCATTCTGCATCTTTTTGGTGGCTACAACGCATGCTTCTCGAGCGCGGGCTCGTTCGTCGGCAACGGTGCCTTTCGAACGGCGGGCAATGGCGTGAGCGACCTCGGAAACGATCTCGTCGTCGACAAGGCTTCGCTCGGCGCGCTCTCTCCCTTCGCTCTTTCACACATGGCGACGATCGGTGTTCGCAATCCT
>JAHFDV010000159.1 GCA_023248815.1 Myxococcales bacterium | reverse complement strand
GGAACTCTTTGTGCGTCGGAGTTGCCGGGTCGACCTTTCCGTCGTGCAAAAGCTCGGCGAAGCCGATGATGGCGTTCAGCGGCGTACGCAGCTCGTGCGACATGTTGGCGAGAAACTCGCTCTTGAGACGCGTGGCTTCTTCGATGCGGCGATTCAACTGTTCGAGCTCGGCTGCGCGCGCGCGAATTTCTTCGGCCTTCTTGCGATCGGTAATATCGCGCCCGTGCGCGACGATCGCGCCCACGTCGGGGTCTCCGAGAAGATTGATCGATGCAAAGAGAATGTGACGCCACGTACCGTCGCGATGACGCACGCGCATCTCGCTCGTCTGCGTCGTTTCCGGGAACTCCATGAGACGTTTTCGCTTGCCGACGGCTTCGCCGATGTCGCCTGGGTGAATCAGGTCGCCAAATGAGATCGCCAGATACTCGTCCACCTTGTATCCGAGCACCCGCTCGATGGACGGCGACACGAAGATGGTCGATCCGTCGAGTGCGTGAAGCGACATGATCTCGGGGCTCTGCTCGATGATCTTCTGGAACCGTCGTTCCTTCGAGCGCTCGCTCTCTTCGGCGAGGTGGCGCGCCGTCACGTCCACGGTGACTCCGACGAGCGCATCGAGCGTGCCGTCTTCACGTTGGAGTTGATGTCCGCGGCGTTCGAGCCAAATCGTCTGCCCGTTGTCGGGACGCGTGGCACGAAACACGAGCTCGAGCGGTTCTTTGGGGCGATCGTACGAGGTCTGAATTTTTGCGCGTGTCGGCTCGTCGAGAAGAGCGAGCGCGTCGTTCACGTGCGTCATCGGCTTCAAGAGACCGAGGATCTCCATCGAATCGCCGGCAACCTTGACCGCGCCCGTCGCGGGATCCGCTTCCCACGCGATCATGCGGGCCGCTTTCAGCATCAGGCCGATGCGCACCTCGCTTCTACGCAGTCGCTCTTCGTTCTGTCTCCGCTCGCGCTCGAGCGCGTACTCCTTGGTCACGTCCCGAAAGACGAGCACGACGCCCTTGAGGTCTCCTGCGGCTCCACGGATCGGCGCTGCGCTGTCGGCGATCGCATACTCTTTTCCGTCGCGAGCGAGAAGCGCCGTGTGATTCGCCAGGCCGACCACCATGCCCTCCGCAAGAACGCGAGCGACCGGATTTTCCACGGGCTCGCGCGAGGTCTGATGAACGATTCGGAAGACGTCGTCGAGCGGCTTGCCGACGGCCTCCGCCGTGCTCCACCCCGTGAGTTGCTCTGCGACGGCATTCATTCGCACGACCGCGCCATTCGTATCCGTCGAGACGACACCGTCACCGATGCTGAAGAGCGTCGCGCGCAGCTCTTCTTCTTGGACACGGATCGCTTCGCTCAGAGCGCGCAGCTCGTCACGCTCTCTTTCGCGCGTGAGCTCGGGCGTCACGTCACGGTAGGCAAAAGCAATGTTTGCGACTTCGCCGGCGCTGTTTCGCAGCGGAACCATCGTGAGCGCAATCGCGAGTTTCTTCGGCGTCGTCAGCCCCGGCTCGACCGAAGAGGGATCGTACCAAAGTACGGGGATGCGCTCCGTGTTGCCGGCAAAGGCACTGCGAATCGGCGCTTCGAGTCCGCGCTCGCGAACGATGGCACTCTCGAAGAGGTTGTATTCGGGCGCTGGCGTCATCCCGAAAAAATCGGCGAAGGCGCGATTGGTCGCGACGCATCTGCCGTCCGCCCGAAAAATTGCGTACGGAATCGGCGCCCCCAAAAAGAGGCCACCGAAGAGCGTCGAAGGATCGTCGATCGTGCTCAGTAGCTCGGAGAGTTCCTCTTTTACCGTCAAACGCTCCACTTCCCCCGGTTAGTTATCTGGGCGATCTCGCGGATCTTCAAGATGTAGCGTCACGATTGTCGAAACGACCTCAGCGTTTCGCGACCTGCGAGTGCTTCGCGCGCTGCGGCTGCGGAAGTGGCGCACCTAAACGCGCGTGCATGTCGCGCGCCTCTTTGGACTCAGGAAATCGCTCGAGCACTTCCTCGAGGACGGCCTTTGCGTCGGCGCGACGTCCGCTATCTGCCATCACTTCGGCCAAGAAGATTCGCGGTTCGATCGTCCCGTCGCGCAAGATCCAAGCGTTGGCGGCACGGCGCGCTTCGCGGAACTCCGAGGCCTTTCGCGCGGCATCGGCCCATGCTTTCAAGCGACCGATGTCGCTCGGCTGCGCGAGCGCTTCTTGCCGTGCGGTCACGAGCGTCTCTTCGAGGGTCCCGAGCTTTCGCTCTTTGGATCCTTTGCTCGTCTCGCTGGACGCTTCGTCGCGGAGCGCGAGATCCGCTTTCGCGACGTCCCCCTTCTGCACCGCGAGCGTCGGTGTATCGACGAGATCGTCTGCGGAGGGAAGGCTCTCTTCCGTCGGGCGGTCCGTCGCGTGTGCGCGATCGCCGAGTGTCTTCTCGGTGGTGAGCGGAACGAATGCAACGGCGGCAGGTAGCGTCGCTTCGGCAGCGAGCGTCGGGAGATCGTTCGAGTTTGCGCGAGGAAGATCTTCGGCGCGGACGAGAACGCTCTCTTCGGTCGAAGCGCGAAGGGCGGACCACGCGGCTTTGATTCCGCGACCATTCACCTGTGAGGAGCCGGCAAGGAGGCCCACCGCACCGAGCATCACGAGCGTGGCGACGGTTCGCGATGCGGCTTTGCGGACGGGCTTTTTCGTGAGCGTCGCTTCGAGCGCTTCGCGCATCGCCTCTGCGGAATTGAATCGATTCTCGGGACGCTTCGCGAGCGCCGCCATGATGATGCTCTCGAGCGCTGCAGGAATGCCCTTGTGCTCTGCGCGGCTCTTCGGCGGCTCGGGGAGCTCGCGAAGTTGCTTGCCCATGACTTCGACGTGCGAGCGACCCTGGAAAGGCGGCCTTCCGACGAGAAGCTCGTAGAGGACGCAGCCGAGTGAATAGAGATCCGAACGCGCATCGACGACCTCGCCGGCGACTTGCTCGGGCGACATGTATTCGGGCGTACCGAACACCGCGAAGCCTTTTTGCTTCGACTCGACGCCCGTGTCGCTCATTGCCATCGAGACGCCGAAGTCGAGGAGCTTCACGCGACCGCTCTTCGTCAAAAACAGATTCTGCGGCTTGAGATCGCGGTGCACGAGGCCTGCGCCGTGCGCTACTTCGAGCGCGCGCGTCACGTCGATCGCAATGTCGACCGCTTCACGCCAATCCATTCCATGCGTGCGCTTGAGGCGTCGATCGAGTCCTTCGCCCTGCAAGAGCTCCATCGCGATGAAGATGCGACCGTCGAGCGATTTTCCGAAATCGTAAAGCAGGCAGAGGTTCGGATGGTGCAGCTCAGCGATCGCGCGCGCCTCTTTGCGGAAGCGTTCGATCGCATCCGTCGCCGAAGACTGCTCGGGTGCGAGGAGCTTCAATGCGAGCTTTCGACCGAGCTCGACGTGCTCGCTCTCCCACACTTGACCGCTCGCGCCTTCGCCGATCTTGCGAAGCAGCCGATACGGCGTTCCCGCAAGAACGCTGTCGTCCGTCATGCGCTTCACCATCGCGTCGGACGTGGGTCCGGCGATGGGCGTCTCGTTGTTGCCCTGTGGCTCGAGAAGACCGCGTGCAGCATGCAGCGATTTTGCGAAGTCGGCGCGCGAGCGGGCGGGCTCTGCGGGCCAGAGGCGCTTCATCAAGCCTTGCGTACGCGCACGAATGCCGCGCTCGCCTTGCTTCGACGTGGGCGATTCCTGGAGAACGCGCGCCAAGTCTTGCGCCGCAAGCACGCCGCTCGTGTAGCGGTTTTCGGGATCGTTCGCCGTGAGACGCGCGATGACGCGGTCGAGAAGAGCCGGCGCGCCGATCGCCGCAGCGACCTCGGGAATGACGACGCGGTTTTGCGCTGCGTCTTCTAGATGCTTTTGCGCATCGGTCGTGAGGAAGCGTTTGCCCGTGCAGAGCTCCCACAACATGATTCCGAGCGCGTAGAGGTCGATGCGATGATCGCCGACTTCGTGACGCGCAACTTCCGGCGCGACGTAGCCAGGCTTCGCGAACACGACGCCTGCGACGGTGTGGCAGCGGCGATTTTGACCACGCGCGGTGCCGAAGTCGATGAGCTTCACTTCACCCGCGTAACCGACCATCACGTTCTGCGGAGAGAGATCGCGATGCACGATGCCGAGCGGCTTTCCATCGGAGCCCGTGCGTTCGTGCACGTGGGCGAGCGCCTGCGCCATTTCGATCGCAACGGCACAAGCCTCTGCCCAGCCGATTTTCACGCCGAGCTGAATCGCGCGCTGGCGCGCTTCGCTGAGCGAACGACCTTCGATGTATTCTACAACCGTAAAGGGCTCGCCGTTTTCGTCGGTCGACGCTTCGAGCACTTGCGCAACGCCCGGGTGATTGAGCTGCGATTGCACGCGCGCTTCGTCGAGAAAGCGCGCCAAGAACGAACCATCGTGAATGTGGTCGCGGCGCACCGTCTTGACGACACAGGGACGTTCGGCCCCTTCGATGCCCGTCGTGGCGGCGAGATAGACATCGCCCATTCCGCCGCGCGCAACGAGCTTGAGAAGAAGGAGACGCCCGAACGCTCGTGGGACCGTCATCGTGGCTTCGTTGGAGAAGCCTTCCTTCTTGGCTTCGATCGCTTCCTTGGGAGCTTCTTTTGGAGCCTCCGTTGGAGCGTCGTTCTGCGCTTCGAATCCCTCGCTGACCACGTTCGCGTCACCCATGGGCGGGGACGCTAAGGATCGCAGAGAACGTGGGCCAAGTTTCGGGAACGCTTGCCCGTAAAAAGGTGTGATCTCGCTTCTTTCGCGGACCCAAGCAGTGCCTCCGAGAACCCGCTTCGGGCCCCCGTGTAAGGACGCGTCGAGCGAAGTCCCGACTCAGGCAGCCACTTGAGAGTCGAGCTCGCGGAGCACGCGCGTGAATCCCGAAATGCTCGGCTTGCGGAGCATCACCGCTTTGCGCCCATGGCTGTACGCGAGCTTCTTCGCCAGGATGGCCCCGCCATGACTGTTGACCTCGATGACGATGACGACGACATCCGATCGCTCGATCATCGTCTCGAGCCCCTCGACACCGCGCCCACTCGTTCGGCCCGAGTGCCATTCGAGCGTGTGGCCCGCCTGCTCCGCGGCCTTTTCGAGTCTCTCGATTCCGCGATCCAATCCTCCGACCCAACCGATGCGCATGGACGGCTCCTTTGTGGTCCATCCAACATAACGGATATTATCCGTTATGCAACACACTCAGATTATCCCCATATTTTAGTCGTGTTTCCGCCAGAAACACGCTCATCCGCTAAAACGGATACGCGAGCGAGCAGCGAAAGGGCTCGTTAGCGCGCGAGCGAACGGCGCGGAGCTAGGAAGGCCGAGCGACACGTACTTCCGTACGTCGAGCGAGGCCGACCGACGATCCGCGCCGTGCAGCCGCGCGATTACGAGCCCTTCTTCAAGAGCTGGCGGAGGACGTAGAGGAGGATCCCGCCGTGCTGGTAGTAGAGAACCTCTTGCAAGGTATCGATGCGGAGGACCGTATCGAACTCTTTGTCTCCACCGCCACCGTGCGCGCGCACCTTCACGCGACGACCCGCGGCGAAGGTCCCTGAGAGAACTTCTTTCAGGCCGATGACGTCGAACGTCTCTTCGCCCGTGAGGCCGAGCGATTTCGCGGAGTCTCCCGGAACGAACTGAAGCGGCAAGATGCCCATGCCGATCAAGTTCGAGCGATGAATGCGCTCGTAGCTCTCGGCGATGACGGCGCGAATGCCGAGAAGCTTCGGCCCCTTCGCCGCCCAGTCGCGTGAGGAGCCCGAGCCGTATTCTTTACCCGCCAAGATGACGAGAGGAATGCCGTCGGCTTGGTAACGCACCGAGGCGTCGAAGATCGAGAGTTGATCGCCGGAGGGAAGGTGACGCGTGAAGCTTCCTTCGATGCCCGGCACGAGCGCGTTGCGAAGGCGAATGTTCGCGAACGTTCCGCGCACCATGATCTCGTGATTGCCGCGACGCGATCCGTAGGAGTTGAAGTCCTTCGGCTCGACGCCGTGCTCGATGAGGTATTTGCCGGCGGCGCTGTCTTTCTTGATGTTGCCGGCCGGCGAGATGTGGTCGGTCGTGATGCTGTCTCCGAGGTACGCGAGAACGCGCGCGCTCGTGATGTCGACGATTTCGCTCGGCGTCTTCGACATGTCGACGAAGTACGGGGGGTGCTTCACGTAGGTCGACTTCGGCTCCCAAGCGTAGCGATCTCCCTCGGGGATCTGCAAGGTCTGCCAGTTTTGGTCGCCCTTGAAGACGTCGGCATACGAGCGCTTGAACTGCGCCGCCGTCACGTACTTGTCGACGAGGTCTTGAACCTCTTGGCGCATCGGCCAGATGTCTTTCAAGTAGACCGGCTTCTTGTCGGTGCCTTCGCCGATCGGATCTTTCGAGAGATCGATGTCGACGCGACCTGCGAGCGCATACGCGACGACGAGCGGCGGCGATGCGAGATAGTTCGCGCGCACTTCCGCGTGAACGCGTCCTTCGAAGTTACGGTTGCCCGAGAGCACCGAAGCGACCATGAGGTTTCCCTCTTCGATCGCCTTCGAAACGGCGTCGGGGAGGGGACCGCTGTTTCCGATACAGGTCGTGCAGCCATAGCCGACGACGTGAAAGCGCTGCTCTTCGAGATAGGGAAGGAGTCCCGATTCCGTGAGGTAGTCGGTGACGACCTTGGAGCCGGGCGCGAGGCTCGTCTTCACCCATGACTTCGTCTTCAAGCCGAGCGCCGAGGCCTTCTTTGCAACCAGTCCTGCCGCGAGGAGCACCGAAGGGTTCGACGTGTTCGTGCAGCTCGTGATCGCCGCGATGACGACCGATCCGTGGAGCACTTTCGGAACGCCGCCGCCGAGCTTGATCGTCTGCTTCGTATCCGTGCGCTTCGGTTCGCCCTCGCTCTTCTTGCGAAACTCTTCGAACGCCGTGAGAAACGACGTCGCGACTTCGGGGAGCGTGACGCGATCTTGCGGACGCGCTGGGCCGGCCATCGAGGGGACGACCGTGCTCAAGTCGAGCTCCATCGTATCCGTGTATTCTGCAGGCGGTGTCTCGGCGGTGTGGAAAAGACCTTGCGCCTTTGCGTACGCTTCGACGAGCGCCACTTGTTCTTCGGAACGGCCCGTGAGGCGCAAGAAGCGGAGCGTCTCTTGATCGACCGGGAAAATACCGCACGTCGCGCCGTATTCGGGCGCCATGTTCGCGATCGTCGCGCGGTCGGCGAGCGGAAGATTGGGGAGACCTTCGCCGAAGAACTCGACGAACTTGCCGACGACGCCGCGCTTGCGGAGCATCTGCGTGACCGTGAGCACGAGATCCGTCGCGGTCGTTCCTGCGGGAAGCTGTCCCTTCAAGCGGAAACCGATGACATCGGGAATGAGCATGACGACCGGTTGCCCGAGCATCGCCGCTTCGGCTTCGATACCGCCGACGCCCCAACCGAGAACGCCGACGCCATTGATCATCGTCGTGTGCGAGTCCGTGCCGACGACCGTATCGGGATACGCGAGCGGCTTCTTTCCTTCCGTCGAGAAGACCACGCGCGCGAGGTACTCGAGATTCACTTGGTGGACGATGCCCGTGTCCGGCGGAACGGCCTTGAAGTTGGCGAACGCCGTCTGTCCCCAGCGGAGGAAGCGGTAGCGCTCTTCGTTGCGCGAGAACTCGAGCTCGGCGTTGCGAACGAGGGCCTCTTTCGTTCCGAACTCGTCGACCTGGACCGAGTGGTCGATGACGAGCTCGACGGGCGAGAGCGGATTGATCTTCGTCGGATCGCCACCCAGCGCACGCATCGCATCGCGCATCGCCGCGAGATCGACGACGCAGGGGACGCCCGTGAAGTCTTGGAGGAGCGTGCGCGCAGGAACGAACGAGATCTCTTTCTCGACGGGCTTCTTCGGATTCCACGCGGCGAGGGCGCGAACGTCGTCACCCGTGACGGCAAGGCCGTCTTCGTTGCGAAGGAGGTTTTCGAGAAGGACCTTGAGCGAGTAGGGGAGTTTTTCGGCGCTCGGAAACTCCTTGTAGACTGCATCCAACCGATAAATCGTGAACTCGCGTTCGCCGACGTTCAGGGTCGCTTCGCTTGCGAAGGATTTCGTCATGATCTCGTGCTCCTTGGGTCTTCTCGCCCGTGACGGATAGCTTCGTCCTGACGGTTGCCTGCCTCGATTCGAGGTGAATCAAAGAGGGCCCGCAAGACAGTTAGTTTCTAGGGATGGCCGGGCCCGCGTTGTAGTCGATTTGACGCCCGAACGCATTTCGAATGCGCTCTAGAAACAGAGCAAACGCTCGAACCGTACCGTGAAATCGAGCTTCAGACGGGACGACGTTTCAGAACTGAAGTCGGAAGGTGATGTCCGTGCCCGATGTCGTTACTTCGAGCTCGCGCAGCTCTTTGATGGCGGAAAACGGCTTCGGCGGCAGCAAATACGGCAAAAGCGTCCCGAGCGCGCCTCCCACTCCGGCAGCAATGAGACGCCCCGAGCGCTCCGATACTGGCCATTTGTACGCGTACCCCGTCGTGAAGTGATCGCGCGGAAGCGGTCCCGTCGCGAGACCGACGATGAACGGTGCGGAGGCCCCCGCGAGACCCGCGAGCGCGATCATCATCGCGAGGTGATCATGGCGGGTCGACTCGGGCCCACGAACGCGCGGCGTGCCCGGCCACTCGCATTGGGGCGTGACGAGGGGAAGCGATCCGAGCGTGGCACCCCACGAAAGCCCGAACGCGGCGGGAGCCGCAATCCGAAGAAAGAGCGAGTCTTTACCCTTCACGTAGAAGGGATCGACGAGCAGCGTTCCCACGTCGAGCGCGACGAAGGTGCCGAGATACATGTAATCGAAGTGGCTCGCCTTCTCGCAGAGCTCCGCGGCCTTCGACGACCACCTGTCGTGCGCGACTACATAGGGCGACGGCGGCGTCCGCTTCGGCGGCTCTTGCTCTCCAGCAGCCGTCTCCGATTCGGTCACCGGCGCGACTTCCACCGTAGGCGCGACGTCCTGATCCACGCCGCGTTCCTAGCACTATTCGGCGCGCGCCCCAACTCTGCTAATTTCTCGGCAATGGCATCTTTGGCGGGCGTGCGAGGCCCCTCTTTTCGCGTTCGCTCCATCACCCCTTGGCTCTTGGCCATTTCGACGGCGGCGTTCGTCTCGCTCGGAGGCTGCACGAAAAAGGCGTTGCCGACGGACCTCCAAGGGCACTTCGAAAAGACCGAAAAAAACATGCTCGGCTTCGTGAAGACCAGCGCCGAGCTCCGTCTCAGTGAGACCGGCTTCGTGTTCTCGGGTGCGGGCGGCCTGCTCGGCCTTCAAGGATTCGAGGTGGGTACGGGCGGGCAGACGGTGAAGGGGCACGTCGGCGACGATGGCAACGTGACGGGGCTCTTCGAAGAGGTCTCGTGTGATCAGAAAACGGCGTGCCGCTTCAAAACGAAGGTGTGCGAAGGCACACTCACGAAGGAACCGACGGGCAACCTCACGATCGTCGCGACGGGCGAATGCGCGCGGATCTCGGGCGATTGGCTAACGGACGAGAACGCCAAAGCGGCCAAGGCGGCATCCCCATCGTTTTCGCTACCGCAAGGTTTGACCCTTCCCTGAGTCGTCGCAGCGCGCGTTCAAAAACATCACCACCCTCGAAAAGAAGGTGTTTCGTGCTTTCCTGCGCCGCCCGAGAGTGCGTGACAGATCCTGAAATGCGTTCTAAGGCATGAGGCCTTCATGAGCTCTACCTTTCCGACCCATGTCTTTCGCGAATACGACATCCGTGGCGTTGCCGATCGCGATCTCTCCGACGACTTCGCCGAGACACTCGGCCGCGCGCTCGGTCATGCGCTCCGCACCGAAAAAGGCGCGCCGCGTCTCGCCGTAGGACGTGATTGCCGTCTCTCGAGCCCGCGTCTCTTCGAAGCGCTCGTTCGCGGACTTCGTCGCGCCGGTGTCGACATCGTCGAGATTGGAGTCGGCCCGACGCCGCTCTTGTACTTCGCGGTGCATCACCTCGGAACCGACGGCGGCATCCAGATCACGGGAAGCCACAACCCGAAGGACGACAACGGCTTCAAGATCATGCGTGGAAAAGGCAGCTTCTTCGGCGCCGACATCCAGCGGATCAAAGAAGCCATGTTGAAGGGTGATCTCCCGGACGTCGCGGGCAGCAAGCACTCGAAGGAAGACCTTCTCCCTGCGTACGTGCAAACGATGAAGGAGAACTTCAACTTCCCGAAGACCGACATCAAGTTCGTCGTCGACGCGGGCAATGGCGCAGGCGGTCCCTTGGCGCTCGCTGCGATGAAGGCGCTCGGCTTCTCGCCGGATCCGCTCTTCTGCGACATGGATGGGAACTTTCCGAATCACCATCCCGATCCCACCGTCGAAGAGAATGTCGCGGCGCTCATCGCGCGCGTTCGCGAGACCAAGGCGAAGGTGGGAATTGCGTATGACGGCGACGCCGATCGCCTCGGCGCAGTGGATGAAAATGGGGACATCATTTGGGGCGACAAGCTGATGATTCTCTTCTCGCGCGCGCTCCTCAAAAAGCGCCCCGGTGCGGCGATTCTCGGCGAAGTGAAATGCTCGCAGACGCTCTACGACGACATCGAAAAGCACGGCGGAAAGCCCATCTTGTGGAAGACGGGCCACTCGCTCATCAAGACGAAGATGAAAGAGAGCGGCGCCCTCTTGGCCGGTGAAATGAGCGGGCACTTGTTCTTCGCCGATCGCTACTTCGGTTACGACGACGCGATCTACGCGTCCCTTCGCCTACTCGAAATCTTGATCGAAGACGGTCGCTCGATTGGCGAGATTCTCTCGGACGTGCCGAAGACGTCGGTCACACCGGAGCTCCGCTTCGATTGCCCAGATGCCGTGAAGTTCGACGTCGTGAAGGTCGTGACCGAACACTT
>JAHFDV010000541.1 GCA_023248815.1 Myxococcales bacterium | reverse complement strand
GGCGCACCTCGAGCTGGCGATAGATCTCTTTCCGACCTTCCGCGTCGAGCGTGAGATCGCCGCGATCGAGAAGCTCGTCGACGATGGCGTCCGAAAGGCGCGCGCGGTTCGACCCCGCTGGAGGGATCGCCTGCGAATGCAAAAATAGGCGAAGCAGCGAAGGGTCCGTGAACTCTGGAAACTGCAAAATCGCGCCGTCGAATTGCCCCGCATTCAATCGAGCAATGAGGGTGCCGAGCTCCAAGGGGCGCGCCTCCGCTGCAAAGTTCGCGCGTGTGAGCCCCTCCGCCATCGTTCGACCGACGAGCATGCGTGTGCGTTCTGTCGAGGTGAGGATCGCGATTGGCGCGAAAGGATCTCCCGCACGAGGCTCGTCTGAAAGTGGGAAGTCGGGCAGATCCGTGTGCGCCCAGTGTCCTTTCGGAATGATCGTGCTGGCGGGCGTCGCTGTCTTCTCGAAGAGCGCCGAAGTGATGAGCGCGCGATCGATGTGCTCCGCGATCCCGCAGCGATAGCGCACGTCGTCGAGAGGCTTCTCGCTCGTACGCAAGACGAGGTAGGTCGTCGTCGAGCCCGCGTGGTGCCGCAGCTCGAGCGCGCCGTGCGCATCCGCGAGGATCGCGGAAAGAAGGGAAGGGGCAATCGCATTTTGCGCGATGTCGGCCTTTCCGGCGAGAAGCCTCAGCGCACGCGCATTCTCGTCACGAACCGTGCGCAAGACGACGTTGCCGTGCGCGCAACTCTCCGAGGATCGCGGCGCGAGGTGCACCTCCCCTGGCTCGAGCGACGTCACTCGAAAAGGGCCAAGGCCGTCGAGCGCCCCTTTCGTATCGATGGCGTTCCGCGCTTCGTCGCGGCGCAAAAGCGGAAACTCGAGATCGCTCAAGAAGCCGGCACGCGCGCGCTTCAATGTGAAGACGACGACGGAATCGCCCTCGGCCTCGACGCGTTCGATCGGCTCGACGAGATATCCGTGCCGCGAATGCACGGCCGGATCAGCGAGCGCACGAAAGGTCGCGACGACATCTGCGCTCGAGAGTGCGGCACCGTTCGAGAAATGCTTGGTCGTATCGACCGTGACTTCGAGGGTGCGCGCGTCTCTCCATCGATGCTCCTTCGCGAGAAGGTGCTCGGGCGCGAGGGTCTCGCCGTTCGAGCGAAAAAGCCCGGCATGTAAGAGGCGAGAAGCACGCATGCCGACGACATCGACGGCGAAGCGCGGATCGAGCGTGTCGGGGTCGAGCGCAAGGATGAACTCGGTCTCTTCCGACGTGCGCGTATTCGTCTTGGGCGTGCACGCAGCCACCGCGGCGCCGAGGCCGAGCACGAGAAGCAGTCGCGCCGCGCGCATCGGAAGATGCATCGAGAGGCGTGAAGCGCGCGGCATGAGCACGACTATAGAGCGGACCGCAGAGAACTCGGAGGTCAGAAAAGTTGAAAACGTGGCGACACACCGAACAGCACGCCGAGGCGATCGTCGTGGGTGAAAGGGCTCGCGAGTGCAATTGCCGAGAGCTCGAGCTTTGAATTCACCTGCCAGGCGAAACCGCCGCTCAACGTTGCGAAATCCTCGTAGATGCGTCCGTAGTGGCCGATTCCGAGCTGCGAGATCACCGACCACTCACCGCGATGGTCGAGGTCGAGAGCGAAGTCGATGCCGCCGAGAAATCCCCATGGCCGTTTCGCTTGCCCGCGCGGCGAAGGGTCGACGAGAGCGCCACCGTTGAAGACGAACTGCGCGTGCCCTTTTCGCAATCCGAAGAGTGCGAGCGCTTGATAGCCGATGCCCACGTAGTCGTTTGTGGGAAGGCGCGGGCCGAGCTGCAAACCGAGGGAGAACGCCGCGTCGCGGTCGTGGTCGTCGATGAGGCCGAGCTTGGCCGAGGGCCAGAGCGGATCCGAAAGCGTGTGGAGTGCATTCAAATGCTCTCCGCCGAACCCGAACATCCCGTCGAGATCGAACTCGACGCGCTTGGTCAAGCCGATCGCGATCTCGTAGTCGGGAAGAGCGAGGCGGCGCGAATCCTTGCCCACGAACCCACCGAACTGCGCGTCGACTTCCATGAGGCCCGAATCCACCATCTCGAGATCGGTTGGCTCGAAGCGAAAAGGGCGAGCCTCCGCGGAGAACGAAACGAAGAATGCGAGCGCCGCAACGCGCAGGATTCTCGAGGCGGTCCGCATGGTGCGGGAGTATAAGAGCGCATGCTCCGCTTTCGATCCGCAATGGTCGCCGTCGGCGTCGTTGCCGTCATTTTCTCGTCCGCACAGCCGGGCATTTCGCAAACGACCGACACGACGGCCGGTGGAGGGAATGCGCCGCGCGCGCTCGTGCATGACCACGCTGCCGCCGTCGAAAGCGCGCTGCGTGCCCTCGTCGATTCGAAGTCGCTTTCGTCGGGGCAAATCGGTGTGGCGGTGCTCGACCTCGGAACGGGGCATCTGCTCGCGGCAAGCAACGAGCACATTGCCCTGAACCCCGCCTCCAACGCGAAGATTCTCACGGCCGGCGCTGCGCTCTCGTTGCTTCATGGCGATCACCGTTACGAGACGATGCTCTTCGGAACGCTCAAAGACGGGGAGATCTCCGGCAACCTGACGATTCGCGGCGACGGCGACCCATCGCTCACGACGACGGACCTCGTCTCGATGGTCGAAGAGCTCCGCACGCGCGGGGTGCGGCGCATCAGCGGAGACATCGTCGTCGATCAGCATTTTTTCGACGGTGAAACCACGCCACCCGCGTTCGAACAACAGCCCAACGAATGGGCTTCGTTCCGCGCGCCAGTGGCGGCCGTCAGCCTCAACGAAAATACCCTTCAAATGACGGTTCGCCCGACGAGCCCGGGGCAACCCGCGCACGTCACGTTCGACCCGCCGGGCTTCATCGACCAGGACGGCACCGTATCGACCTCGGAGAGCGGAGACTCCGTGGGGCTCGCGCTCGCGGGAAGCGGCAAGCGCATGACCGCGAAAATCTCGGGCTCGGTGGGCGCGGACGCGAAGCTGATTCGCTATCAACGCCGCGTGGAGGACCCGACGTTGCTCGCGGGCTTCGCGCTGAAGGCGGCGCTCGATCGCGCAGGCATCAAGGTCCAAGGTGAAGTGAAAGAGGGAACCGTGACGAAGGGCACGTCGCTCGTTAGTCATTCGTCGCGCCCGCTCTCCGAGCTTCTTTATGAGGTCGGAAAAAACAGCAACAACTTCTATGCAGAGATGGTGCTCAAATCGCTCGGCGGAGAGAAGAAGGCGCGTCCCGCGAGAAGCAAAGACGGCGCGGATGTCGTAACCGATTGGCTGCAGAAGATCGGCGCGTACGAAAACGGCATGATCGTGAAGAATGGGTCCGGACTCTTCGATTCGAATCGCGTGACCGCGCAATCGATCGTCCTGATTCTTCGACAAATGGCGCTCGACCCGACCGTCGCCGCAGAATTTCGCGCGCAACTCGCGATCGGCGGGGTCGATGGCACGCTCCACAAACGCTTTCGCCAAGCCGACGTGAAGCGATTGGTTCGCGCCAAGACGGGTACGCTCGAAGACGTGGCGTCGCTCTCGGGCTACATCGAGGGACCTCCCGGCAAGAGCGCGCTCGCGTTCTCGATCATCATCAACAAGATCCCGGGCAAAGTCTCCGCGGGTCGCGCGGCGATCGATCGCTTCGTCCGCGCGACTGTCGCTTACGCGCATGGCCGCGCACCGGAAAAGGGCGGGGGACCCGTTGAAGAAGAGAAGTCTGCCGACTGAATCGACGACGGTGGAGCCCGCGACTTCATCAACCGAACGAAATCCGTGGGAGGGGATTGCGGCGCTCGGCGTGATGATCCTCGTGGCCGGCTTGGTGTCGCAGCTGCCGATTCTCGCGGTTGCCGGTGGAGTAATTGCACTCGGATTCGCGCTCCTCGCGGTGATCCGTCATCGACAACGAGGGCAGCCGTGGGTCGAGAACGACGGCGTCACTTACCCAA
>JAHFDV010000540.1 GCA_023248815.1 Myxococcales bacterium | reverse complement strand
TGCTTCTCGTCGAGCACGGTGAGTGACGACGCGAGCGGAACGACGACTTGCTTCAAGCGGAAGAAGCCGTTGAACGAATCGTCGATGAGGCGCGTGTTGCCCGAGTAGCGAGCGTCGTCGCCGAGGAGGAGAACCGACGGATTCGGGGGAAGATTGACGGCCGTCCCCATTTGCGGAATCGGGATCATGCCGCCGAATGGCGCCTTGTAATCGAGGACGGCATCCTTGTGCATCTCGATGCCGTAGCCTTCGGTGAGCTTCTCGAGGCCATGCGTCGAGAGCGTCGCGTTCATCGTGGCGTCGCCGCTCTTGATGTTCACGGCGCCGGCGAGGATGACGACCGACTTGCCCTTGAGGACGAACTCGTCGATGCGGCGGAGCTCTTTCTCCGTCCAGTCCTTGTTCGGCTGCGTGATGATGAGGCCCGCGAGATCGTCCGGAACGGCGGTGTCGCCATTGTGGAGGTCGACTTCGGAGAAGTCGTAGAAGGGGAAGTTCTGCTTCACGATCGCTTCGACCGAGGCTTGCTGACCCGCAACGAGGTTCGGCTCGCTGATCTTGATCTCGTCGTGGCCGCTCATCGTTCCGACCTTGGTTTTGCGGTCTTCGACGATGTCGCGAACTTCACGGATCTTGTTCGAGATCCAGAACTCGACGCCTTCTTGGCCAGGAGCCACGGCGGGGAGGTTCTTCTTCTCGGAGCCGTATTTGAAGACGAGACCCATGTAGCCGCTGGCGACCGCGCCCTTGGCTTGGTCGGTCGCGTTCGCTTCGCCGAACTCGATCTTCTCGAGTCCCGCTTCTTCGGCGGCCTTCTTCTCCTCTTCGGTCGTCGCTTCGATGATCTTGAAGGTGAAGGTGTCGGGGGCTGCGGTCTTGTACTCCTGGAGGAGATCGCGAAGGTCGCGAACGAAAGCGTCGAGCTGCGGAAGGCCGCGTGTGACGTACGCTTCGACCGTGAGCGTTCCCTTCTTGAGGGAACGAACGAGCTTCTTGCTGCCGTCAGAGAGCTTGTAGCGCTCGTTTTCGGTCGCATCGACGCGGGCGTAAACGCCGAGATAGGAGACCACGTTCAACGCGACGAAGATCGCGGCGATGATGGCAAGGAGGATGGCGCTCTCAGTCGCCGCTTTTTGTTTACGTTCCATGATTGAACCTCAGGACCACTTACGGCTTTCGAGCTGACGGAAAGAAGCGAGGAGCGCGATGACCGTGATCGACAAGAAGTAGACGACGGCGCGCGTATCGATGAGACCGCGCCCGAAGGGGGCGAAGCGGCTCTGGAAGCTGAGGAACGACGCCACGTCGGCGACGATCGTCTGGCCTTGAATCGAGTCGACGATGAGTCCCAAGATCTGGAGACTGACGAGCGTTCCCATCGTGAGAAAGAACGCGATGATCTGGCTCTCGGTGATGCTCGAGAAGTACATGCCGACCGCCGTACCCGCCGCTGCGAAGAGCGCGAGGCCGAGATAGCCAGACCAGATGGTGCCGCTGTCGATGGGACCCACGTGGTAGCCGTAGAAGAGGACGATCGGATAGAGCAGCGTCGCCAAAAGGAGCAGCAAGCACATCGCGAAGGCCGCGAAGAACTTGCCGAGAATGACGGACGAGTCGCGAACGGGCATCGTGATGAGAAGCTCGAGCGTTCCCGAGCGCTTCTCTTCGGCGAGCGCGCGCATCGTGACGAGCGGAATGACGATCGCAGAGAGCGCCCACGGCATGAAGTCGTAGAGGCGGCCGAGCGATGCTCGGTTGACCTGCCAGAAGCCGCCGGCGGGCATCAGGAAGAAATAGACGCCGAGCGCGAGGCTCGTTCCTCCGATGACGACGTAGCCAATGAGAGAGTCGAAGAGGGCGCGGATTTCGCGCGTGGCGATGATGAACGCCATGCGGAGCGTGTAGCCGAAGCCCGGCTCGTCGGCGGTGCCGCGTGCCTGGGTGGCTTTGGGACGACGCGACTCCTTCGTGGAGTTGCCCTCATCCGACTGATCGAGTTCGCTTGCTGATTCTGCTGCGGTAGTCATCTCGTATTCCGTTCTTTCAGTTGGAATCGTCGTCTTCGTCTTCTTCTTCGTCGACCTCGTAGTCGTCGCCCTCTGCTTGCTTCGAGCCGAGGTCGCGATTGCGGCGAGCGTCGCCCACCGTGAGATGACGGAACACGTCTTCGAGCGTCTGCGTGTCGCGGCGGAGCTCGAGGAGGACCCAGCCCTTGTCCGCGATGGCGCGGAAGAGCGTTGGGCGGAGATCGTTCGTTTCTTCACCGGCGAGGGCGAAGGAATGCTCCTTCTCGTCCGTGGGAAGCTCTGCAACGGTCGAAACGCCCGAGATGCCCTTGAGCAGCGCGAGCACTTCTTCTTTCTTCGGAGGCGCGCCCGTACCGACGTATTTGTCGGCCGTCTCTTGAATCGCGACCTCGTAACGAACCTTGCCGCTGCGTGCGCGGATCTCGTCGAGCGAACCGTCCGCGGCGATCTTTCCACCGGAGACGATGATCGCGCGTGCACAGGCCGCTTCGACTTCGCTCAAGTTGTGGGTGGAGAGAAGGACCGTGCGGTCTTCGCCGATTTGTTTCAAATACTCGAGAAATTCGGCCTTTTCATTGGGGTCGAGGTCGCTCGTCGGCTCGTCGAGAATGAGGATTGGCGGATCGTGAATGAGCGCCTGCGCGAGGCCGACGCGCTGCCGGTATCCATGCGAAAGGTTCTTGATCTCCTTGCCGAGGACCTGCGCGAGGCCGCAGATCTCGACGACGTTGCGCGCGCGTTTTTTGAACGTGCTCGCATCGAGCTGACGAAGATCGGCCGCGAAGCGCAAGTACTCGAGAACGCTCATCTCGAGGTAGAGCGGCGCGCGCTGCGGCAAGTAGCCGAGGCTGCGCCGAACGCCGAGTGGGTTCTCGAACACGTCGAACCCGTTGACGCGCGCCGTTCCGTCGCTGGGCGACAGGAAACAGGTCAGGATGCGCATCGTGGTCGACTTGCCGGCGCCGTTTGGGCCGAGAAAGCCGACGACTTCGCCGCGCTGAACCTCGAAGTTGATTTTGTCGACCGCGCGAAAGTCGCCGAAATACTTCGACAACTCTTGGGCGTAGATCATGACGTCGTTGGCCATTCGATTCCTCGTTGAGACTTTTCAGGAAGGGAAGTGCCAGTGGGGCACGTCCTCTTCACATCGCAGGGGGTGACTTTCTCGGGTGCGCTCGAAAAGGTCGGGAAAGCTAGTCCGAACTCGCCGAAAGGGCGAGAACGCCGCGCATCGTAATCTTCGAAAACGCGCTGTCAACCCACGGCAGGGAGCGTCTATTCCCGATTAGTTTCAGCAATTTGCGAGGATAGAGATGCTGCATTTGGCAACCGGCCGAGCTTACGGGCCCGGAGGTGCCGTCGCGCTCCGACCCTTGGTGGATCGACCAAGCTCGGCAAAGTGCGCCGCCAGAGAAGAGAGAAAAGTCAGGCGACGTCCCGCTCGTCCGCGCGCGATGGGGTGCGGCGCTTCGCGCGTTGGGAAGAGGCGCGCGAAGAACTCGTCGATGGCGCCCACCTTTTCGCGAGAAACGCGCTTCGCCGTGTCGCGGATGTCGACGAGGTCGGGCGAGAGGTCGAAGCCTTCGCGGCCGAAGAGCCAAGGAGAATAGTGTCCCCAAGCGCAAATCACGTCGCCTTCTCGGGAGAAAGAGCGCCACGCTGCGCGGAGCTCGTCCATGGTCTTCCCCTCGAGGATCTCTTTTTCGGGAAGACCGATCTGAGTCGTCGTCCACGAAGCGAGCGGATTTCTCGGGCGAAGCGCGATGTCGAGCGTCTCGCCGGTACCGACGCGCCTCGCCACCCACTGCACGAGCTCGTCGGGCGGAAGATCTTTTCCGCGGCGTGGATACGCATTGGCTTCGCCGACGACGCACACGAGACGTGAAGGATCGACGGCGAGCGCGTGCGGAATGTTCGGCGGGCGCTCGCGCCGCGGTTTCGCCTTGTG
>JAHFDV010000539.1 GCA_023248815.1 Myxococcales bacterium | reverse complement strand
GAGCTCGGGTTTCTGTTTCACGAACTAAGTCTCTGACGATCGCACCTTTTCGCCGGCCCACTTCGTTTGAGGCCGGACGAAAAGGCGCTCCTTACGTCGAAGTTTGTTCGTGAAACGCAGTGTTTGTCGGCGGCTTTCGCCGCGGGTTTCACGAACTTCAACTCTGACGCGCTCCTTACGTCGAAGTTTGTTCGTGAAGCGCAGTGTTTGTCGGCGGCTTTCGCTGCGGGTTTCACGAACTGCAAGCTTTGACGCGCCTTTTCGCCGGCCCATCGTTTGAGGCCGGAGGGGCTCCCACGTTCGGTTACAGAACGTAACGGAAGTGACGTTCTCTCTGTCCGATGGAACCGTCTTTCGGCGAAGAAGATTCTCCGAAAACCCTAGCGGTGAGCGAGGGAACGCCTCCCAACGAGGCGCAAGACCGTGAGTCGGAGGGGCTCATTGGGAAGCGCATCGGCAACTACATCATCTCGAAGACGCTGGGGCGGGGTGGGATGGGCGTCGTGTTCGTCGCCGAACATCCATCCATCGGTCGACGCGTCGCGGTGAAGTTCCTAGCGCGCTCGTATGCGGCGAGCTCCGAAATGTCGGCGAGATTCTCCGAGGAGGCGCGCACGGCGGCGAGCCTGCAGCATCCGAACGTCGTCGATATCTTGGACTTTGGAGAGCTCGACGGGCGCCCCTATTACGTGATGGAGCTGCTCGAAGGAGAGGATCTCGCGGCAGTCATCAAGCGCGAGAAACGATTCTCCGTTTCCGAAATCACGCGCTACCTCGAGCCCGTTGCGGCGGCGCTCGACGCAGCGCATGCGCGCGGCATCGTTCACCGGGACCTGAAGCCGGCGAACATTTTCGTCCTCTCGGGGAGCCCGCCTCGCGTCAAGCTGATGGACTTCGGAATCGCGAAGTTGCTCGATCGAGCGAAGAAGAAGCTGACGACGCGAACGCTAGACGGTCAGATCCTCGGAACGCCGACCCACATGGCACCGGAGCAGGCGATGGGCGCCGTGAGCGAGATCTGTTGCCAGACCGATCTCTATGCCTTGGGTGTCATCCTTTACGAGATGATCGCCGGTGTTCAGCCCTTCCGTCATGAATCGGCCGTCGTGCTGATGGCGATGCACGCGCGCGACCCGTTCGTGCCGATCGAACAGCATCGCGTCGACTGCGATCTCGAGGTAGCGGCGATCGTCGAGCGGTGTCTCGCGAAGTCGCCCGCTGACCGACCTGAGTCGGTACGGGAAGTCATGGGCGTGTTTCGGCGAGCCAAGCATGCGCAGCCACTCGTCCGATCCGTACCCAAGAGCGATGCTTCGAGGCTCTCGAACGTCGCGGCCCAAACTGAATCACCGGCAAGCATCGCACAGACGGTGGTAGTTCCCGAGATCGTCCTCCGACCTTCCGTCCCCTTTGCATCGTTCCCTGCAGCAGCTGCCGCCGTCCCCGCGCATCTAGCGACTCCGGTCATCGTGGAGGGGCGCAGCGATTCGGCCGACGAGGAGAGGCGCATCGTGGACGCGCTACTCGCAAAAATGCAGCGAAACGGAGACTTTCCTGCGTTCGTGAAAAACATCACCCAGGTCACGCGCGATGCCGATCTCAGCGGCTCGGCCTCTGCGGGGAAGCTCGGCGACACCATCCTCAAAGACTACGGGCTCACCGCGAAGCTTCTTCGCTTGGTGAACTCCTCCTACTACGAGCGCTTCGGCCGCAAGACGAGCAGCCTCGCGCGGGCCGTCGTCGTTCTCGGCTTCGAACGCGTGCGATCGATCGCGTTGAGCGTCGCGATCCATCGCAATCCTGGACGGAAGATGCACGCCGCAGAGCTCGCCGAGCTTTCGATCAACGCGCTCGTCAGCGGCGAAGTCGCGCGTGTACTCGCCTCCAAACTGCAGCTGCGCGATCGCGAAGAGGCGATGGTGTGCGCGATGTTCCGCAACCTCGGGCGTCATGTCGTCGTCTTCTATTTGCCGGAGGAATACGACCGTATTCGCAAGAACGTCGACGAGAGCGGGATGTCACTCGAAGACGCGGAGTTTGCGGTCCTCGGGATCTCGACGCGACGTCTCGGATGGCGCATCTCCCAAGCGTGGGGGCTTTCCCCGCGACTCTCGGCGAGCATGGGCGACGCGTCACGCGACAAAGCGGCAAAAGCCGACGAAGACAAGCTGCGTCTTCTCTCTTCGTTTGCGAACGAATTCTGCGGCGTCATCGCGACGACCGATGCCGCGCACGTAGACGCGAAAGTGCGCGCGTTGATGGAGTCCTACGAGAAGGCTCTTCCCCTAGCACCGCACGAGATTCCGCCGATTCTCGCGTCGGTCGAAGAGTCGTTCAAGGAGCGGTACGAAGTTCTGCTCGGCCTCGACATCGGCCGCAGTGGATTCTTTCGCAACGCTCGAAAGGTACTAACCGAGGGCGACACGAGCTCGGCTCCAAATTCGCGTTCGGGCGTTATGGAAGTGGGCACTCGGGAATCGAGGTCGGACCGTCTCGAACGCGGTCTTGCAGCGGTCGAAGCGATGGCCGATGGGACGACCGACCCGAAGAAGGTGCTCGGAGTATTGCTTCAGGTCTTCGCGACGTCTTTCGGATTCCGTCACGCCGTTCTTCTCGCCCCGAGCAGCGATCGCACCGCCCTCGTCACGCAGGCAGCGTTCGGTGAGTGCTCGAAGATGCTCGAAGACGAGCTCGCCTTCTTGCTGACGCACGTGCCGGAGAACGACGTGTTCGTGACGGCCTACCGTACGGCGGTCGACATCGTCATTGCCGATACGTTCGAAGAAAGAGGCACATCGCGCATTCCGCGGCGCTACTACGAGCTCTTCGGATCGACCTCACTGGCGATCTACTCTTGCCGGGTGAACGGCGCGACGAAACTGCTCGTCGCCGACACGGACACCGCGACCAATCTTCCAAAAGAAGACGCCAAGGCGTCGATCGAGCGAACGAAACGGATCATCGCGCAGCTCGCACTGCCGCCCGTCGTCGAGGGTGCGCCCGTCGCGAAGATCTCGGCGCGCCGCCGCTAGTGCTCTCGCGCCCGCGAAGCGTTGAAAGAGGCCTTACTCGGCGTACATCTTGATGCCGGTCGCTGCGGCGAACGACAAGCGATGCGCTTCGTCCCAATTCGGATGGCGAACGATGACCCACCCGTCCGAGAGGAGCGTGTGCTTCCAATTGCGACGCATCGTGCCTGGCCGTAGAAGCTGCTCTTCGACGACGTTCTGCCCGCTCATGCGGAGCCAATTCCCGAGGCCTTCGATGCGTGAGATGCGGCCTTGTCCCATCGCGCGCTTGAAGATGATGCCGACGTTGTATTTGCGCTCCGTGCTCGCTTCGAACTTCTTGTGGACGACCGCGCGGGCCCATTCGCGGAAGAGATCGATGTCACCCGTGTAGTTCATTTGGTCGACGAGGCACGCGCCGCCGGGACGTGCTCCGATCTCGCCGAAGACCGCCTCGCCCTTGGGCGTGAGGTACCACTCCATGTGCGTGAAGCCGTCTTCCATCCCGAGCGCGCGGAGAACGTTCCTCCCGAGCGTGATACCCGCTTGGAGCTTCTCTTGCTTCATGTCGCGCACGGTGATGATGACGGGGCTGATCCACTCCTGGCTGCGCATTTCGAGCGGCTTCGGGAGATACGCGGCGACGTTCTCGTAGGCGGGCTTGCCGCCGATACAGACGGTGTCGAACGTGAACTCTTCGCCCGTGATGTACTCTTCGCAGCTCGCTTCGGGGATTCCGCGCATCCGCGGAAGAATCGCTTCGAGCTCGGCCTTGTCGTTGATGCGATACGTGTCGGCGCTTCCCGCACCGGCAATCGGCTTCAGCACGAGTGGGTATCCAATCTCTTCGGCAGCGGCGCGCACGTCCGTCTCGGTGATGACGCGCTTCGAACGGGGAACGCGAAGGCCGGCGGCGGCCACGCGCTCTTTCATCAATTGCTTGTCGCGAAAACCTCGCACCGTGTCGGCGC
>JAHFDV010000015.1 GCA_023248815.1 Myxococcales bacterium | reverse complement strand
AACCCTCGCGAATGCATCTTCAGCTCGAAGGCTGGGCGAAAGAATTCGGTACGCCCTTCGTCTACCGCATGGGACCTCGCCCGATGCTCGTCGTCGCCGACGCAGAAGATCTGGTGCCCCCCTTTCGCGAACGCCCCGATCTCTATCGACGCACCTCCAGCTTCGACAGCATCTTCGGCGAGCTCGGAGTCGAAGGCGTGTTCTCGGCGGAAGGGGAAGCCTGGCGTCCGCAGCGCCGCCTCACGATGGAAGCGCTCTCGCAGCGGCACCTGCGCTCATTTTATCCGACCCTTCGGCTCGTCGCCGAGCGCTTCTCGGCGAGGCTCGCGCGTCTTGCGAAAGAAGGGGCGACGCTCGACATCGCGGAAGAGCTCAAGCGTTTTACCGTCGACGTAACGACACTGCTCGTCTTCGGATACGACATCAACACGATCGAGAAGGACGACGACGCGATCCAACGGAAGTTGGAGCTTCTCTTTCCAACGCTCAATCGCCGTCTTTTCTCGCTCATTCCCTGGTGGCGCTTTCTCCCAATTCCGCGCGAGCGAAGAGCCGAGCGCGCGAATCGCGAACTGCAGACTTGGCTCGCGGGTCTTCTCGCCGAGACCAAGGCGCGCCTCGCCAACGAGACCGCCGGCTACGGTCCGAAGAACTTTCTCGAAGCGATGGTGCTCGCGCGCGACGAAGATGGGAACGCATTCGACGACAAGACGATCATCAGCAACGGCCTGACGATGCTCCTCGCTGGGGAAGATACGACCGCTTACACGCTTTCGTGGGCGATGCATCACCTCACGGACGCGCCGCAAGAAGTGACCGCGCTTCGCGACGACATCGCGAAGGTTCTCGGCAAAGAGGCCTTTCCTGCAGACTTCGAAACGGCGCAACGGCTCGCTTATGCTGGCGCCGTCGCCAACGAGACGATGCGGCTTCGCCCGGTCGCTCCGATTTTGATCAACGAATCCCTGGCCGACACCAACATCCGCGACGTGCAGGTTCCCAAGGGGACGATGGTCGTTCTTTTGCTTCGCCCCTCCGCCATCGACGCCAAGCACTTTCGCTCTCCGGAAAACTTCGAACCGGCGCGCTGGCTCGGAACCTTGCCAGGCCCGCATGAAAACGGCGCCCTCCAACCTTTCGGATCAGGACCGCGCGTGTGCCCTGGGAGAACGCTCGCCCTCCTCGAGATGAGGCTCGCGTTGGCCACGATCTACAGCCGATTCGACGTCGAGCGAGTGGGGAAGTCCGAAGACGTGAAAGAGCTCTTCGCCTTCACGATGACGCCAGTCGGACTGCGCGTGCGTGTCCGAGAGCGCGCCACGACTCAGCGTGGCGTCGCGGAGATACCGGTTCCCGTCACGCCCGTGCTGTAGTTCGCGTTGCCGAAGCTCGGGAACTGCGCTGGCACCGGAATGTTGATGTTCGCGTTGGGCGTCGGCGTGGGAATCGCGCCTGCGCCGCGTGAGCGGATCTGGCTTTGAATGTATTCTGCCTGCGTCATCGAAGGCGCTGTCGGTGTGACCTGCGCGTTGGCATACGGCGGGTTGAGTCCGACTGGCGCAGGAGGAACGACGAGAACGGCCTGATCGACTGGCTGCGTGGCCGACGCGCCGACGGGGCCCATTTCGGTCATCTCGACTCCGCTCATTTGCGCGTTCGGGATGGACACAGAGTCGATGGTCGTCGTTTGCGTGGGTGGAACACTCTGCTCTTGAGCCTTCCCACCCGCCTGCTGGTTCAGTGAGGTGTCGATGCTCATCGGCGTGCGCTCGTAGACGCTCATGCGCGCGCTGTCTGCCGTTGCGGCATTGGCCGCACCGAGAGCAGGCTCTGGGAAGTTTTCTGTCGCGATGCCGTCGTCTTCGTCCACGGCCACGTCGTTTGCCAAAGGCTGATTGGCGTGCCTCGCCGGCGCGAGGTCGACCGCGCGTTCTGCCGGAAGGTCCCCCGAGGTGAGCATGTTGCCCGCGGCGTCGAACTCACGCGGTTGTTCGCAGCCGAGAAACGAGAGCCCGGCAACGAGCATCATCGAGATCGTGGACAAGCGTTTCATGGTCTTTCTCCTTTTGGCGGGCGACTACTTGATTGGCGGGCGACTAGTGATCTCGGATCGAGAAGACTCCTGAGGCTTCGAAGGCCTTGCCCTGTATTGAGTAAGAGCATCAGACGTGCCAATGCCGAAACGGCTGAAAATGAGCTAGAAATCTACCCGCGGGTCACGTTTTTGCGATCGAATCGCCGTGAGCTGCGCACGGCATTTTCGCCCCGAATGATGTAATTGCGCACGACCGACTCCCCACACGAGAGCAAGAACCGTGACCACTCCCATCGGACCCGACAACACGCCCTTCCATGTCATCGGTCGAGACGGCGCACTCGACCTGTCGACGCGCTTCTATGATCATATGGATGCACACGAGCCGGAGCTCGTTGCCGTTCACTCGACCGACGGCAACGGGAGAGTCGCCGCCATCGTTCGCGAACGCTTCGGATTGTTTCTAGTGGAATGGCTCGGCGGTCCCCGAGAGTACTCGACGGCAAATGGGCATCCGCGATTGCGAATGAGGCACTCTCACGTTCCCATCGACGCGGCTCTCCGGGACGCCTGGATTCGCTGCATGAACGCCGCGCTCGCGCACGAGTCCATCAACGACGACGTGCGAGGCTATCTCGAGCGACGCTTCGCAGAAGTCGCAGATTTTCTACGCTCGCGTTGAGTGAGCGGGGAGTCAGCGGCGCCCGGAGGGAAGCTTGTCTTTGAGCTTCTTCACGGCGAGGTGATAATTTCCGCGCGCCGCTTCTTCAGTGCAGTCTGCAATGGCCGCGACCTCGGCGAACGAGAGCTCGTGAAAGAGTCGTAGCTCGAGGACGAGGCGTTGCTTCGCGGGTAGCACGGCAATGAGCGCGGCGACTTGCGCCCAGACCTCGGAAGCGACGAGCTTGGACGTGTCGAGTGAGCTCGTGAACGCCGCGATGTCGTCGACCTCCATCCCTTCTTCGCGCGGCTGCCCCCGCAAGAACGAGAGGGCGGAATGGATCGAGATGCGAAAGAGCCAGCTTCGAATCGACGCTTCTCCGCGGAACGTGGCGAGGTGCTCATAAGCGCGCACGAAGCTCTGCTGCGTCACGTCCTCGGCGTCGGCTGCATTCTTCACGTATCGGCGCACCATCTGAACTACGGCCGGTCGATGAAGTCGCACGAGCTCGTCGAACGCACCGCGGTCCCCGTCGCGATAGCGAGCGAGAATCTCGTCATCCGTAGGTTCGTTGGGCGTCGCAGCCATGGGCACGAGTGTCGACGCATCTCGACCCGACGTCCAAATGATTCGAATCGCCGGACGTTATGTTACGATCGTGAAATGCGTCCTGCGCCGCGTGGCGTCGCCCTACTCGGGTTCGCGCTCGCGTGTTTTCTAGATGCTCCCGCTTCGGCGCAGAGTGCGCCTTCGGTCGCGTCGGCACCCTCGGGCTCATCTTCTGCGGCAGCTCGCTCTCCAGGAGCGGCTCCCTCTCCAGGGGATCGTGCGCGTGCCTCGAAGGCGTTTGCCGATGGCGAGCGAGCGTTCGGGGCGGGCGACTTCCGGACTGCGGCGACGAATTTCGAGGAAGCGTATCGGCTGGCGCCCCACGAAAGCGCTCTTTGGAACGCAGGAAAGTCGCGCCAACGCGCGGGTGATCTCCCGGAGGCGGCGAATCACTACGCCCGTGTTCTCGAAGACGCTCCCGCGCTCTCCCCCGAACGAAAAGACGCTTCGCAGGCGCTCTCGAAGCTTTCGACGAAGCTCGGTCGTCTCGATCTTCACGACACCGAAGGCGTGCGCGCGCTGAAGATCGACGGTCTGCCGACCTCTGCGAAGAGCGTCTTCGTCTATCCCGGGAGCCACACGATCGTCTGGACGCGAGACTCCGAAGACAAGCAACGGGTCGTCACCGTGAACGCGGGCGCAACCACCAGCTTGGCATTCGCGGAGTCGACCCCCGAACGCGCCAGGGAGATCACGCCGCCGGTCGTCGCCCCCGCCGTTGGCCCGACCGTAACTCAACCTCCGAGCGAGGCGCGCACCGTGGATTCCTCTGCGGGCCTTCCGCGCGCTTTCGTTTATGTCGGCGGGGCGCTCACGCTAGTGAGCCTTGGTCTCACGATTGCCTCGGGCGTCGATACGCTGCACGCGCGAGACGAATTCGTCCGCGCACCGACGGCGGAGAAGCTCGAGGGCGGCCACGACAAGCAGACGCGCACCAACGTTCTCATCGGCGTGACCGCTGGGCTCTTCGTCCTCACTTCGGCGAGCGCGCTCGTCTTCGTCGATTGGAACGACCACGACGCAAAAAAAGATCACGCGTCCACGACGGCGAGCCTTCGCGTTCTCGCAAGCACGAACAGTGTTTGGATCGATGGGACGTTCTGAGGCGTGCGACCTCGCGATGAAGACGATCTGCACATCATGACGGGCGTCTCATGAGCATCGAAGTCTCGACGCGCAAGTTCGGTCCCTTCGAGCCCCTCATCGAGCTCGCTTCTGGCGGAATGGCGAAGATCTTCGTGGCGCGCAGGACCGGGGTGGCGGGGTTCGAGCGACTCGTCGTCATCAAGCGCGTGCATCCGCATCTTCTCGAAGACCCCGCGTTTCGCGAGATGTTCCGTGACGAGGCGCGCGTCGCAGCGCTGATTCACCATCCAAACGTCGTTCCCGTGCTCGAGGTGGGCGAAGAAGGTGGCGAGCTCTTTCTCGTGCTCGATTACGTCGAGTCGCTCTCGCTCGTATCGTTGATCCGCAGCGCCAAGCATCGCGGAGCCACGCTTCCTCTCCCCATCGTCAGCCGCATCGTCTGCGACGTGCTCGCGGGCCTCCAAGCGGCGCATGACGCCACCGACATGCGCGGTGAGCCACTCGGTCTCATTCACCGCGACGTAAGCCCGCACAACGTCATCGTCGGCGTCGACGGCACGAGTCGGCTGATCGACTTCGGCATCGCGAAGGCCGCCGCCAAGATCACGAGCACCGACAGTAAAGTGCTCAAAGGGAAGCTCCGCTACATGTCGCCCGAGCAGATCAAGAAGAAGTCGCTCGATCGCCGCTCGGACATATTTTCGGCGGGCACGATGCTCTTCGAGGCGATCACGGGGAGGTTGCTCTTCGACGGCGAGAACGACGCCGAAGTCCTGATGAGCATTCTTCTCGAGGACGATTCTTTCGCGTCTGCCGTGGACGTGCCGAAAGAAATCGTTCCCGTTCTGGACAAGGCCTTGCGGCAAGATCGCGAACAGCGGTTCCAAACGGCCCTCGAGTTTCACGAGGCGCTCGAGTCCGCGTGTCCCCCCGCAACCGCGCGCGACGTCGCCAAGTGGCTCTTGCAGCATTCGGCCAACGCGCTTTCGGCGAGAAGAGAGCGCATCCAGGCGAGCCTTTCACTCAAAGATAGCGATGCGACTTCGCAGACGATCGTCGACATTCCCGGGGCGAAGGCGCGTTCTCGCGTCTCCGCTCTCGCGAGAATCGCGGGAATTGCTTTCGTCGTCGTGGCTGGAGGAGGCTTGGCGTACGGGCTCGGTGCGCGGCGGGCCCCGTCGATCGAGACGTTCTCGACGCACCCGGTGGATTCGACAGGAGTGCTGGGGGTCGCGACATCCGAGCCGGCTCTCGTCACCAAGGGCTCGGCAGAGCTCGTTTGGACGATCGACGCCTCCGTCCCAATACCGACCATCTCCGCCACATCGCGGGAGCGGCCCGTTCCAAGGAATTCTTCGAAGTCCGAGCTGCGAAGAAATCCCTACCAGTGATGCGTCGGGCGCTCCGAAGCGCTGCGCCGATAGGCGACTCGAGGTAAGCTGATGTTCGAATGCGCACGCAGGTCGTCGTAGCCGCCGTTTTCACGGCGCTTGCTGTTTCGAGCTGCGTCGTCTTCAACGGACTGGGCCTCCCCGAGGGCGACGCCGGCGCGCTCGATGGCACGCCCCCCAAGTGCGCGCTCTCGCAAGGCGGCCTAGAGAGCGACGCAGAGAACTGCGGCGCGTGCGGGCGCGTCTGTGAGAGCGGCCAATGCAATGGCGGCATCTGTGTGCCCAAGGCAATCTTCCAAGGCAAAGATCTCATCGGTGAGATCGACGCGAACGATACGGAGGTCGCGTGGCGCGTCCTCCCAAATCGTGTATTCCACACGCAGTTGGCAAATCTCGATGCCGCCGAAGAGGTGAAGATCGCCGAAGCGGATCCCATCTCGGCAGTCCAGGGGCTCATCCTCATCCCCAGCTCGACCTATTATTTGGTAGTCAGCGCCGACGGCGCCACCAAGGGAACGGGAGCTATTTTCGGTGTGAAACGCGACGGAACGTCGATCACCCTGAGCAACAATAGTTACCACGCGGAGCACTTGCGACGGCAGGGCGTCGCCCTTTTCACTTCGCGGCCTACTTACGACATCATTGGCGAGTGCACCTGTGGTGCGAGCTGCGACTGTCGCGACCACGCGGGCATCGTCGAAGACCAGTTCACGACGACCGACAACCGCATCTACTGGTTCGATCCGACGCGCCGTCTCTTGGCCTGCAATCGCGACGTGAACGATTGCGCGAAAGGCAGAACGATCGTCGACGACGTTCACACGACCGAATCACTGCGAGCGCTGGCGGGCGATGGCGATCTCGTCGCGTGGTCCGTCCAGTCGGAGGGAAACGTCTACGTGTGCCGCGAGAGGTCGACGGCAACGTCCGACGCTGGTGTGCTCGGTTGTGAGCCGCGCCTCCTCGCGACTGGGCAATCGAGTCCCAATGCGGTTCACGCGGACCGCGCCGCGGGACGGATCTCGTGGCTCACGTTGAGTGGCACCCTCGCGTCGTGTCCAGCGGATGGCTGTCCGGACGCCGGACCAACCCTCCACGCGAGAGGGCTCACTGCACCGCGAGGGCTCGTCAAGTCGAAGAGCTCGTTCATCGTGATCGACCGTGACGTCGACCTCGTGCAAGTACCCATTTTCTGACGACTCCCGGGTTTCCCGCTGTAGGAGCCTGTGTGCAAGCGGGAAAGTATTTTCGATAGAGAATTAACGAATTCGGTCCGCAGATCGTCGAAGGTCGGAACGCCACGCTTGCACACGTTTTCGAAAGGAACAGAGACCGCATGACGCAACGACTCGACGCGATTCCCTTTCGGACGATTGGCCTTCTTGCCGGCGCAGCCGCGGCTCTCGTTGTCGCGTGCAGCGACGGAGAGGACGCGAACGATTCCGCCGATACCGACGGCGGGAAGCACAAGACGGACACGGGAATTTCGTCGAGTGAAGGGGATGCGGCCATTGCGGACGGCTCCGTGGGCGACGGCGAGACGACAGTCGACGAAGGCGGAACGCTTCCGGACGGCGGCCCTTCGACCGTGAATCCCGTCAAGCTACCGGCGAAAGAGCGCTCGTGGACTTGGTACGACATTCCCGGTGCCGTGTGCCGCGACGGATCGAACGCGGGGTTCGCGCTCAACGTGAACTCGCTCGCTTCGTCGTCGAAGAAGCTGATGGTCTTCTTCCAAGGGGGAGGCGCGTGCTTCGAGTCGAACACGTGTGCGAACAACCCTGCCAAGGTCTCGGCAAAGAGTGTGTCGGGCGGAATCGTCGATCGCAGCAACGCAGCGAACCCCGTTGCCGATTGGGACTACGCCTTCGTCCCGTATTGCACGGGCGACGTTCATGTCGGCAATAACCCCAACGGAAACGTCCCGGGAGTGGGCCCTCAAAAGTTCGTGGGCTACGTGAACACCGCGCTGTTCTTGAAGACGCTGAAGGCGACGTTTCCGGCCACGCAACGCGTGCTCATGACGGGCACGAGCGGCGGCGGTTTCGGATCAGCTGGAAACTACATGCAAGCAGTGCGTGAATTTCCGGGGATCCCAGTGAACCTCGCCGATGATTCGGGCCAGCTCATGCGCTCGCCCGCACTGGCGCAATGTCTTCAGGCGACGTGGAAGTCACTCTGGGGGCTCGAGAAGAGCCTCATTGCGGAGTGCGGTGCCGACTGCACGAGCGATCCCGACTACCTACTTGCCGCGTCCAAGCATGCCGCGAAAACCTACTCGAAATACGCTCAAGGTCTCATCACGGCGACGGGCGATACGACGATTCGCCAATTTTACGGGTTCGGGGAAAGCGGCTGCACCACCTACAAAGCCGTGACGGAAGAGGCCTTCAAAGCAGGCGTTTTGGACATCCGCGCGCAGCACGCGTCTTATTCGAATTTCGGTGTCTACGCGTACGACAGCACGAAACACACGCTGCTTCTTTCTGGCTCGTACTACACGGCCAACGGCACGTCGAAGACGGTAGCCTCTTGGGTCGGCGACATCGTGACCGACAAGGCTGCGAACATCGGTCCCTGAGCTCGCGCGGAGCGTTCGATCGCCGCGCGCGTTTTCTTCCACAGCCGCGGCGCGAAATGCATTCTAGACTGCGCGCATGGGACGCTTGGTCGAAGGCAAATGGGAAACGGGTTGGGGATCTCCGTCGAAGGGCGGCAAGTTCGAGCGCGCGACCGCGCCGTTTCGCGATCAGATCTCGAGCGCCAAAGATTCGCCGCATCCCCCGGAAGGCGGGCGCTATCATCTCTATGTTTCTTACGCGTGCCCTTGGGCCCATCGCACGCTGCTGACGCGTGCCCTGCGGGGTCTCGAAGACACGATCTCGGTGACGGCCGTCTCGCCGTTGATGGGGGAGGGTGGCTGGGAGTTCTCGGCTGAAGATCCGGATCCCGTCTTCGGCGCGAAGTACCTGCGTGAAGTCTATCTGAACGTGAGTCCGGAGATGACGGGCCGAGTGACCGTGCCCGTGCTCTTCGACAAGAAGACGCGCACGATCGTCAACAACGAGTCTCGCGAAGTGATGCGCATTCTCGATACCGAGTTCGAGGCGTTCGCGAAGAACCCCGTCTCGCTTGCGCCGACCGAGCTACGAAACCGCATCGACGAGGTGCTCACGGCGATCTACGAGCCGATCAACAACGGGGTCTACCGCGCGGGATTCGCGACCAAGCAAGAAGCTTACGACAAAGCGGTCCTCGAGCTCTTTCACGCGCTGGACACGTGGGAGGGCGTCCTTGCCAAGCAGCGCTTCCTCACTGGCAACTCGCTCACTGAATGCGATCTCGCCCTCTTCACGACGCTGCTTCGCTTCGACCTCGTCTACTACGGCCACTTCAAATGCAACGTCCGTCGCATCGCGGACTATCCGAACCTCTACGGGTTTCTGCGTGACATCTATCAACGGCCAGAAGTGAAGAGCGTGTGCCGGTTAGATCAGATCAAGACGCATTACTACTGGAGCCAAGACAACGTGAACCCGACGCGCATCGTTCCGAAGGGGCCCGCAGTCGATCTCGATTCTCCGCACGACCGCGCGCGCTTCGGCTGACGGCGGGCTCTCTTCCGCAATTCGTGCGTGATGCACGAGGCAATTTTGCGCGGTAGACACAGGCGTTTTCAGCGCCGACGGAATTGACGCGACCGCTGTGCCGACCGCGTCACGGTGACGCACGAACCCCTTCTCGCAAACTTTCTGCGTGAAGTCGCGGCGCACGCGATCGTTGTGTGACGTTGTTTGTCGCAAAACAATCGCGGGAAGTTTTCGCGCGTGCCGCCGGTCTGACACTTGCACTCTCCAGAGTAGGGCCATGCGAACTGCTGCAATCTTGCTCTCCGTTGGCTTCGGCCTCGGCTGCGTTGCGCGTCACACCCACGAAGACGTCGCCTTGCCCATCGTTGCCCCAGTCCCCGTGATTCGAGACGCGAAATACGACTGGCCGAGCGACACGAACAACATGCCCACGGTGCTCTTCGCCATCGATGGCGTACGCTGGCAAGAGATCTTCGAAGGCGAGGACAAGAGCCGGATCGCGCGTAACAAGACCCCGAGAACACCGCGCGAAATCACGCCCGTATTGCACTCCCTCTCTACCTTCAGCGGCGCTTTCGTCGGCCGCACGGAGCCCATGCGCGCGAGCGGCCCCGAATACCTGTCGCTCCCGGGATACTCCGAGATGTTTTCAGGAATGAAGCCCGTGCATTGTGCAAACAACGATTGCACGGGTGTCGGGACGACGACGTTCGTCGACCGCCTGCACCAAGCCGGCAAGAAGGTCGCCGTCTTTGCGTCGTGGCCCCGCATCGAGGTTGCGGCGAGCGGAAAGCCCGGGGCATTTCCCATGTCCGTCGGGAGGCACGTGCAGCATCGAATGGAAGACGCGAAGGGGGATGCCGAGTTTGCGAATCTCCTTTCGCGCGGGGAAGATTCCTCTCCGTATCCTGGCGAGGGCGACTATCGCCCCGACGTGCAGACCGCGGCCATTGCGCTTCGCTACTTCGAAAGCGAGCGCCCCGACTTCATGTTCGTCGGCTTCGGCGACACGGACGAACAGGCGCATGCACGCAACTACGCTCGCTATGTCGACGCGCTCACCTTCGCCGACAAGGCCATCGGGCGTTTCATCGATGCCGCGCACGAACGCGGCGTCGGGATGAACGTGCTCGTGACGACCGATCACGGACGCGCAGCCGACTTCGCCTCACACGGCGGCGCGTGGCAAGAATCGTCGCGCGTTTTTCTCCTGGCTGCTGGTCCGACCATCACGGGCCGCGGAAGCGTTGCGCTAGAAACTCCAGCCACGCTCTCGAGCATTGCGCCCACGATCGAGCTTCTCTTTGGAATCTCGGACCGCACGCCATCGCCCATCCCCGGAGCGGCGGGCGCGGTGTTCGCCGCACGTGACCCGAACGAGGGACGCGTGCTCTCCGAGCTCTTCCTTCGCCGTGAGCCGCCCGTCGACGACCTTCTCGCTGAGACGCCGCAGCTCCCGAGCCGCTGACGTTTCCGACGCAGCATCTCCACGCGGCATATTCGAGACGCAAAAAGCCCGGCGGCTCGAGTCGAGCTCCCAGGCTTCGTCGGGCCAGCAATGATCTTTCAGCCCATGACTTCGACCATCACTTCGTTACGGCGAAGGATGGGGAGAGTCCACGGCGGATCGTAGCAAGCGCAGCTCACGTCTCCGATCGGTGTGAGACCCGCGGCATGCACTGCGCGAAGAAGCTCTTCGCGCTTTTTCAGCGGGAGGTCGCTTCCATAGCGTCCCGAGAAGCGAAGTACGGCGACGCGGCGGGCCGAGACTTCTCGAAAGCGAATGCGCGCGTCGAGGGGGCGGGGGAGGGTCTCCAGCAGGCGGCTCGCGGGCATCACGAACGAGACGATGTGGTCGGCCTCGCCAACGGGACGAATCACGACGGAGCTCGTCGGCGGAACACTGCCGCGCGCAGCGAGTGGCGGATCGTTTTCCGTGATGCCTTCGGAGAGTGAGCCGAAGACGGGACTAACCATCTCGATTTTGTGCTCGCCGATGTTGCCGCGATCGATGAACTTGAAGAGGCGGTCGAAACCTTCGTCGATCGCTTGCGACCAGCGTGCGTGACGCACGACCGTCTCCGCGACGATGTGCGGCGCATAGGTACGGAACTCGATGCGTGTGCCCGCGACATCGTTCGGCGCGGCCTTGCTCGCCCAAGATTGTTCCGCAGAGGGGATGAGACGCTCTTCGCGCGCGCTCGGGTTTTCGTCGAACACTCGACCAAACTGTGATCGAAGGAGTCCAAGTACGACGGAGCCGCCCGCGAGCACGAATCCAAGGGAGCGCTGATCGCGTTTCCCACGGGTGAGCAGCGCGATTCCGGCAGCGAGGCCAACGGCGGGAACGGCCAAGCTCAGGCGGCCCAAGATCTTGGCGCGCGTCGTCGGGGACATGAGCTCTGTGGGCGAACCTTCGCGCGCCACGTCGGCGGAGTGCGCGCGCAACTCCGTGAGCTCGGCAAGCCCGGCGAGATTCGTCAGCGAAGGCGAGGGCGCGCCGATGGGAGTATTCGTGACGATTGGGGCAAGAGCTCGGATGGACATGCGATCTAGAACTGCAATCGAGATGCCATCGAGCGAGCGGTCGATTGAAGGTGCTCGTCGAGGAAAACTCTCGGCAAAGTCAGGTGCTCGAATAAAAATCGTAGGTTGCGTAGCGCATCGAAGATGGGGATGTGTGCGGTGCAAAACGCCCCGTCGGGGCGTGGCTCAGTCCTGACCTCAGGTTGTTCACTTTGGATTATGGAGAATTCCCAAGTGATATCGAGGCCACGCAATAAGGATTCTTAATAGACATTAAAATTAAGAATGCCCGTAGCCGTTTGTAACCATTGAGAAAACTTCTTGCGTCCAGACTTAATGGTGCCAGAGTCCCGGCCTTGGAACCGGAGACGAGAATGAACGCACTCTTCCGCCCGTATCGAGCCCTGCTCGCCTTTGCAGTCTTTCTCATGATGTCGAGCGTTGCAGTCACCGCGCTCGCAGAGCCGGTCTGCTACCGCCTCCCGTTCCCGAATCCAAATCTCGGAGACGGTTTCGGATCGCGCAAAGGACGCTCGAATCCCCATCGCGGCGTGGACTTCCCGCAGCCCCAAGGAAAAGCGATCCCTGCCGTCGCCGACGGCGTCGTCGCAAACATCGCGTTCAACGGCTGCCTCGGAAACAACATCGTCATCCGTCACGCCGACGGCGTCTTCTCCGGCTACTCCCACATGGTGACGCGTACGCCGCTGCAAATCGGCCAATCCGTCACGGCTGGGCAGACGATTGGTTACGTCGGTCGCACGGGCACCTGCGCAACGGGCCCGCACCTTCACCTCTCGATGGGACCGACGGCCACGAGCTTCGCTGCAGGCGCGGTCTTCGATCCCTACGCGTACATCGTCAGTCACAAAGAGTGCAGCTGCGATCGCTCGGGCGGCGGTCTCACGTTCAGCTGCGATGGACCGAATCCGGGCAAGACGTGCGTCAGCGTCAACGAGCCGGAAGACAAAGCCGGTTGGGCCGACAACTTCCTGTGCAGCGATGCGAACCTCGGCCTCGAATTCTCGGCGGCGGGTCCCATCAAGGGCAAGCGCTGCACGTACGTCAGTGACGCTGCGGAGCCGCATGCCGGATGGGCGAACAACTATATTTGCGTCGATCAAGAAGCGCCCGTCGCGCTCTCGTGGAGCAGCGGCGGCCCGATCAAGGGCAAAGACTGCGTGAACTGGAACGAGCCCGGTGACGCAGCAGGCAGCTGGCAAGACAACTATCTCTGCGTCGATCCCAAGCTCGACTTCGTGCAAGACATCTTCACGTTCAGCGCCGATGGCGCGCAGTCCGCAACGCAATCGTGTGTCAGTGTCGGTGATCCGGACGACCCCAACGGCTGGAAAGACAACTTCTTCTGCAGCACGAAGGACATCGGCATGCAGTACTCGTTTGCGGGTCCCATCGCGGGAATGCGCTGCACGAACACCGCCGAACCGGGCGAGCACAATCCGGAAGTCTGGGCCGACAACTACCTCTGCCTCCCCGAAGACTCCTCGTACTACTTCCAGTGGTCTGCAGCGGGTCCCATCGAGGGACAAGCGTGCATTCGCTGGTACGAGCCAGGCGATCCCAAAGGTAGCTGGGAAGACGACTACGTCTGCGTGACCTACGCGGGCAGTTCGAGCGCGTTGAATCCGCTCTCTGCCGATCCCGAAGGTGGCGGAGACGTCCTCGAGCAAGAAGAAGATCTCGATCTCGCCGACTTCGATCAGGGTGGCTGCTCGACGGCGCGCTCCACGAACTCGAGCTCCCACACCTTCAGCAAGAGCAAGTCGCCAGCGTCTGGCGGAGTACTCGTCGTGGCGCTCGGTGTCCTCGCGAGCGTAGTCGTTCGTCGCAAGCGCTCGCGCTGACCCGCACCACTCACGCGCTCGAGAGAACGCGCTCGCTCTACCGAAGACCCTAGCCGATGAGGCTGGGGTCGACCGTTTGTGGCATCACCGGAAAGAGAAGCTGCAACGGAAGCGCGATGCGTGAGGCCCACGAATCGGCGTTGTGAACGTGACCTGGGAAGACGAGGCGATGCACTTGGCTGCCGAGCTCGAGCCCTGCGCCAGAGAGTGCACGATACATGGATCGTGTGTGGTGATAGCCGTCGCGCAAGCGCGCTTCGTGATCCATGCGATTCGGAGCTGCCCCCGAGTCGATGTAGAAGTTCGCACGTAGCTTCGGCGCATCTGCATTCTGCACGAGTCGCACGGCCCACCGCTTGTTCCACCAAAACGAGCTCGAGAGGCATGCAGCTTTTCCGAAAATATCGGGGCGCGTCCACGCCGCGAAGAAAGCGAAGAGGCCCCCCATCGAGCTTCCGAGAATGGCCGTGTTCTCGCGGCCTTCGCGCACGCGATAATTCGATTCGATGTACGGCTTCACGTCCTCGATGATCGCGGCGAGCGTCTCCGGACCGCGGCCTCCTCCGTACTCGGGATCCGCAACGGGACTGAGGCGTGCGATGCGCTCTTCACTCGTGTGAATGCCGACGATGATGATCTCGTCGACGGCGCCGACCTCGAAGAGTGAAGCGAGCGTGGCGTCGAGGCTCCAAACGCCGAACGGATCGCTCGAGTGCGTCCAGAGCGATTGCCCGTCGAGTGCGTACGCCACGGGGTAGCGCTTGTTGCTCTGCTCGTCGTAGCCCGGTGGCAAGAGGACGTCGATCGTCAGTGAAGGGCGCTCGCTGTCTTTCGATTCGACGACGATGCCTTCTTCGAGCCGCGGCATCTCTCGGTCGAAATAGGGTTCGATGCGAACGTGATCTCCGGGATGCACGATGTAGTTACGGCCGTTGGCCCACTCGTCGTCACCGCGCACGACTTTGAGCTCCGCGAGCTCTCCCGGCGCCATCATCGGAATTCGAAAGAGATGCGAGTCTCCGTCGATGCGCACGGGGGGCTCCGTATGATCCCAACTGAACGGTTCGATGTCGCCACGAAGGCCGATGAGGCCGCGCTCGGCGGGATAGACAACCTCGATCCACGTATCGATAGGAACGGAACGGAGAGAAGGCGTGCTGTCGTCGGACATGGGAGTCGGGTCTTCTCACGAGTGACGTCGGAGCTGCGCGATGTTTCGCTCGATTTCTCTTTTGGCGCGCCGATTCGGAAGTTCCACGCAAGTGAGCGTCGTCTCTTCCGAATCGCGATCGCGAACGCTCTCGCCGCAATTTTCCAGAGCATCTCTAGCCATTTACGACCTTGCCCAAGGGCACTTTCGGGGTAAGAGTGCGCCCGCTCCCTACAGTCTTCGGAGCGCTTTTTTCCTCTTGGAGGGCCACAGAATGAAAACGAACAACATGCACAAATACGTACGGGCACTCCTCCTCGTCGCGATCGCGTCGGGCGTTGCCTACGGCTGTTCCTCGGATGATGGCGGCGGCGTCATTGCGGCGGATGCGGGCAAGAAGGACAGCGGGAAGAAAGACGCGAAGACTCCGACGGAAGATCCGGGCGATGACGACGCGGGCGAAGAGGAAGAAGAAGACACTGCGCCGCCGAAGAAGGACAGCTCGGTCATTCAAGACAGCTCCCTCGGCACTCCCGACAGCTCGTCGGATGCGCCCATTCCTACGGTCGACTCTGGGAAGTCAGACGCGGCGCCGGGAGCGGATGCTGGCGTTTGCTCGCCCAAGCCCACGACCGGCTTCGTTCCTGCGACGACGAAGACGATCACGCCGAAGGCAAACAAGTGCACCTCCGCGCAGCTCGACTCTTTCGTGAAGTGCATGAAAGATTTGACGGCCAACAAGAGCGACTGCCTTGCGTACGGATTCGATCCGACGAAGACCCTCGGGACGGCGTTCACGACTCCTTGCGCAGACTGCCTCTTCAATCTTCCGGGCGAAGACGGCACGGCGACGACGGTGTTCCCGTACAACGGTTCGTTCGTGCTCGACTACAACGAGGTTGCCTGTCTCGATGCATTCGGAGGCGCGAACTGCGGGAAGAATCTCCAAGGTTATGACGACTGCACTGCGGCAGCGTGTGACAACACGGGCTGCCAATTCTACAACGAGCTTTACGCTTGCTACGACAAGGCTGGTGACGGCTCGTGTAAAGCGTATGGAGATACGGCGTTAGCGTGTGTCGACGGAACTACGGCAGGCAAAACGACGAGCGTTCCCCTAAAGACTGGCGCGACGACCAATCCGGTTATGGACATTTGCTCGAAGATCGGTCGATTCGGCTTCCCGACGGACAGCGTCGCTTACGGATACGGCAAGTACTTCTGCGGTAACTGAGTCGGCGAATTGCGCTCAGTGCGCGATGAGTGAAGAAGAGCCGCTCTCCGAAAGGAGGGCGGCTTTTTTTTGGTCGGGATGCGTCGTCTAGATCGACGCGCCGGGCAGAATCATTCCGCGAGCATGCGTAGAAAGGGTTTCTCTAGAACCAGGGCAAAAAAGCTAACTAAAGATATCTTTATGCTATAAAAGATAACTATGGTTATCACTCCGGCAGCCCAACTTCGCGCCGCCCGACGCTCTGCCAAGGTCAGTCAAGACGAGCTCGCGCAGCGCGCGGGTGTTGCGCGGATGACGGTTCAGAAGATCGAAGCCGGTTCGATCGATCCGCGGCTCTCTACTCTCGTCGTGCTCTTTCGTGCGCTCGGTCTCGAGATGATGCTCGTTCCCGCGCACCTCACCGAAGCCGCGACTCGCTTCATCACTTCGGGCGGTCGTTTGCTCGCGCAGCCTCCTGGCCTCGGAGCTCCGGCTTCGATCATCGATACGCTCGGTGGCGAAAGCGCGAGGGCCCCGAGAGCCAAGGGCGCGTCCGTGAAGCGCGTTCGTAAGAGCGCAAGATGACGTCTTCCATTCGCTACCTGCGGCTTTTCCTTCACCTGCCCAATGGCGAGCGGCGGGCCATCGGCTACCTCTCGCAATTCGGTGACGTGCTGCGCGTGTCGTTCGACGACTCCTACATCGAAGACGCGCGCCGGCCCACGCTCTCGCTGCTCTATCGAGGTGCGAGCGAAGCCGAGACGCAGGCCATTCTCCGATCTTCGCAAGATGCGAGGCTCGTACGCGGCGACGGTCGGTGGCCCACTTGGTTTGCGAATCTTCTTCCCGAAGGACACAACCGTGAGCGTCTCGCACGCGAGCGAGGCTGCGCAGAAGAAGACGAGTTCGAGCTGCTCGCGGCGGCCGGACGCGATTTGGCGGGCGCAGTGGAGGTCGCTCCCGTCCCGGAGAACGTCAAAATCCCCGAGAGCGTCCTTGCCTGGCACGCAGCGATGGGAATCGACACCGCGCACCCAGCGCCAGTCGCGGAGCCCGTCGAAGACGCCGCTAGTATCGCCGGCGTCGTCACGAAGTTCTCGGCGATCAAAGACGGGCGACGCTACGTCGTGAAACGCCACGGAAAGCCCGGCGCATACATCTTGAAGCTTCCTTCTACGCGCCACCGAGACCTCGTGGAAAATGAGCTCACGGGATATCGCCTTGCTCGGGCGCTCGGGCTCGAGTGCTCGGAGGCCACCCGCGTATCACGCTCCGATGCCGAATTGCCCGAGGAGATCGAATTTCCGCACGTGCTGGCGGTGAAGCGCTTCGATCGCACGCCGGAAGGAGGGCGCGTGCACATGGAAGAGCTCGCTCAGGCGATGGGATATGCCCCCAAGGAAAAATACGGCCGTGGGCTGCGGACGGATCTTCCGACGATGCTACGCGTCGTCGATCGCCTTTCCGCCGACCCAGCGAGAGACACGCGCGAGGTCATTCAGCGTTTCGTGGCCTTCGTCTTGATGGGAAACGTCGATGCCCATCTGAAGAACTGGGCGCTCATCTATCCCGATGGATCGACGCCCCGATTGTCTCCGCTCTACGATCCCGTCTGCGTGACCGCTTGGTTCGACGAGCTCGCACCTCACGAGTATGCGCTCAACCGAAAGATCGACCGCGAGCTCTCTCTTCTCGATTGGACGGACCTCCGCGCCCTCGTCGACGCAGCAGACGTCCCGAGGGCTGCGCGCCTCATCCAGATTGCCAAAGAAACCGTCCGTGACGCGCGAGCTCTCTGGCCGAAAGTGCTTCGAACTGCTCCGAAAAATCTTCGGACATCCGTAGAAAAGCGGCTCTCGGGTGGCGTGGCTCTCGCACGTTAGGCGCAGGTACGTTGCTGCATCGAGCACGCATTTATCTTCTCGTGCGAGCGCCAACTATACCGTTCTGGCTAGTGGGGGAGCTTCGAACGAGGAACACTTGAACATGCCCACGAATGGTTTGCGTCTGTCCGAGCTTCTCGGAGCACTGAGCTACGCGCTCGATCTCACGGAGGGACAACCTCCTGGACACTGCGTGCGGTGCTGTTGGATCGGAGTGCACCTCGGCAAGGCGGTGGGCCTCACGGATGACGATCTTCACAACCTCTACTACGCCCTGCTTCTCAAGGATGTCGGTTGCAGCAGCAATGCCGCGCGGATTTGTGAGCTCTACCTCACGGACGATTTGAAGTTCAAACGTGACTTCAAATGGGTCGACGGGAGCTTTCCGCAGGTCTTGAAGTTTGCGCTCGAAAATACCGCGCTCGGTGCCGGCCTCGTGACGAAGATTCGCACCATCTTGGGAACGATCGAGACGCAAGCCGAGGTCTCGCAGGAGCTCATTCAGACGCGCTGCTCGACGGGCGCGAAAGTCGCGCGGCGTCTTCGTCTCGACGAGAGCGTCGCCGAAGGCGTCTATCACCTCGACGAGCATTGGGACGGGAAGGGGCACCCCGAGCAGCGCAAAGGCGAGGCGGTTCCGATGTTCTCGCGCATCGCCTTGCTCGCGCAGGTCGTCGACGTGTTTTTCGGTGTCGGCGGCCGTAATGCCGCGGTCGCCGAGCTGAGGAAGCGCCGAGGCACTTGGTTCGATCCCGAGCTCGTCGACGCGATCCTTGCGATTCCCGCGACGGACCCAATGTGGTCTGCGCTTACTTCGAAGGGGCTCGACGAGGCGGTATTTCAGCTCGAAGCAGGGTTGCACGAGATGACGATCGACGACGACTACCTCGACGAGATCGCCGCGGCGTTCGGAGAAGTGGTCGACTCGAAGAGCCCTTACACTTCTGGGCACAGCGCGCGAGTTGCGCTCTACACGGATCTTTTGGCGAAGGAGCTCGGCCTTAGTCCTGAGCGTCGCCGCTGGCTGCATCGTGGCGCGCTACTGCACGACGTCGGTAAGCTGGGCGTGAGTAATTCCATTCTCGACAAGCCCGGGAAGCTCGATCCCGCCGAATGGGATGCGATCAAGAAGCATCCGGTGTTCACGGAAGAGATCTTGCGACGTATCCCCCATTTCGCGGAGCTCGCGGTCGTCTCTGCCGCGCACCACGAGCGCCTCGACGGAAAGGGGTACCCCAGAGGCATTTCCGCGCCGGAAATCACGCTCGAAACGCGCATCATCACTACGGCCGACATCTTCGACGCGATCACGGCCGATCGACCGTACCGCGGTGCCATTGCTCCCGAGAGAGCGCTCGAGATGATGCGCGAGACCGTGGGCACACAGCTCGACCCCGATTGCTTCGCTGCGCTCGAACGCGTCGTTGCGAAGCTCGCTCTCGGAAGCACGACGATGTCCGTCGCGCCTCCCTCCGCGCCGCTGAATAGCTCGAACGCAGCCTGAGCAGCTCTCGTCAGATCGCGAGCGTCGGTACGGGCAGAAAGAACGAGTCGGATTCGACGGTTTCCGTCGCGCCATTGCCCGTCATCGGCGGAGTCGAAGGGCCGCTTCCGGTAACCTGGCCCGTCTCACCAGGAATGTGCAAGGTGCCTTCGGGATTGCGCGGCGGCTCGTCGTACTGCTGACGATCGACCTGCTTGGCGGCGATCTTGTCGCCGAGGGACGGCAAGAATGCGGCGACGGCGGTGTTGAGCGTTGCTTGAAGACCGACTTTCACGTTGCGTCGGTGATTCGTCGCGGCGTCCAGGATGGCTTCCGCCACTTGATCGGGGTGAATCTGCGGCGCCGGCAGCTTGGGCTCGCGGTCCATGTAGTTGCGCGCGTGTTGCGGATACGGCGTGTCGACGGCCGTGGGTTGGATCAGCGTGATTGCGATCTTTCCCTTGTCGACCTCTTCGAGCTCGACGCGAAGTGAATCCGTGAATCCCTTCACGGCGTGCTTGGATGCAGAATACATGCCTTGGAGTGGCACGATCGCGTCGGACACTTCGCTGCCGATGTTGATGAGGGCGCCACCGCCAGAGCGCTTCAAGTAGGGGACGGCAACGAGCGAACCGTTGACGACGCCCCAGAAATTGATGTCGAACATGCGACGACTGTCTTCTTCCGTGACCTCGTCGAGGCGCCCATAGATCGCGACCGCTGCGTCGTTCACCCACGTGTCGATGCGACCGAACTTCTCCATCGCCGCGTTGGCGAGTCCGACGAGCTTCTCGCGACGCGAGACGTCGGTCACGAAGTAGCAGGCTTCGCCGCCGCCGCGCCGAATCTCTTCGGCCACGAGCGCGAGCGTTTGCTCACTGCGTGCGCCGAGAACGACCTTGGCTCCGCGTTTGGCGGCGAGATGCGCCGTCGCGAGGCCGATGCCGCTCGATGCGCCCGTGATGACGATGACCTGTTCTTCGATGGGTTTGAGATCCATGGTGCTGGAACATCAGCAAATCTCGCGCCATCGCAAGGGCTCCGAATCGCGCTCGAATTTTGGCGGTTTTCGTTCGTCGCTCTCGGGCGCGAGCCGGTTAGTTCCTGCGCTCGAGGCGGTGCGCCGAGGCGGATTGTCACGAAGGCGCGAGATCATCCTGAGCGAAGTCTCGTCAGTCTCCCGATACGTGATGGGAGACGACGCCGCCATTCGGCATGATGCTCCGTTCGACCGGGGCCAACGCGTGCTCGCGGCAGTGCTCGAGGTAGGCGCCTTCGTGAAGCGCGACGAGGTCGACGACCGAAGCCCATAGCCAAGCCGGCGCCTTCATGTTCTTCGCGTTGCCTTTACGGAAAGCGGTCAGCCAATCGGCGCACTCGGTGTGCGTCAGCTGGCGCGCATGCGCAACGGCGACGAGACTCGCAAGGTACTGGCCGATGGCCATCGCTTCGTCTTCCTCGAGGGCATCGAGCTCGAACTTCAGATCCTGCGGCAAGAGCTCGCGTACGAAGACATCGTGGTTGAGGATACTGGCGGCAACCATTCGCTCGCCGAGGGCGGGGGACATGGCGCGCGCGCCCTGAATGACGCGTTCTCCTTGTTGACTCGGAAGCGTTTTCGCCTTCGAGCGCGGCGCGAGCGGCTCGCGAGCTTCTTTTATGTCCAAAATGGCCGTGACGCCGTCTTTCGACTTCGAACCTCCAACGCGCACGAGCGCAGCTCCGCGCCAAAGTCCCAGCGAACTGCAGCCTTTCACCCAGTAGGCGGCGTCGACGAGCTCGACGGGGGCGTCGTCATCGCGCGAGGCAAGGCTGGTCGTGAGCTTGCGAACCTTGGAGGTTGAAACGAGCTTTTCGACGGCGCGGCGCTCGTCGGCGGTGAGCGGCCAAAAGCGCTTCCCCATGGGGATCGACGTGCTGTTCTTCGAACCGATGCGGTCCACGAAGAGCTGGTTGCGAGAGCGCGCACGCGCGAGGCGAAGAACGCCGAGAACCTGCGCAGGGGGCTTCCCAGGAGAGAACGGCCGCTGCGCCGCGCTCGCTTCGAGCACGAGCTCGTAACCACGCGCGATACTCTCGATGGCGCGTGCCGTCGCCGTTCCCGGCAGGCCCGACGCACGCACGGCCATCGCCATCGAAAGCGAGAGGCGCGCGATGTCGTGAGCGGGAGAGCCGATGACCGTCTGATCGAAATCGCGCAGCTCGATGGAGATGTCGCCGTCTTTCGCGGCGAGCGGGCCGAGATTGCCGACGTGGCAGTCTCCGCTAATCCAAATGCTCGGAGCCTCGGGAAGCGAGCGTCCGCGCCGACTCTCGAGCCATTCATAGAAGCGCCGGGTGCTTCCGCGAACGTAAGCATGGGCACTGGAGGTCTTCTTGGATTCGCGTCGTGCGTCGAGGAAGGGAACGCGCTCTTCGGGCGAGATGGGCAGTCTTGATTTCATTGAGTTCGGAGAAAGCAATGCAAGGCACATGCTCCCCTCGAGATCTCTTCGATCACTCGAAAAAATGAGCCGATTGAATCGGCAAACTCCGGGTCACGCTGATGCGGGACGAGGCGCTTTGCCTCGATCGGCGGGCTTGCCGCAGCGCATTCCTAGAGCAACCTCGTCGTGAACGGCATCGCAAGCACGCGCAATTGCGAGAGGACGAGCCGCGAGCGCGCTCGGACGCCCTACGGGCATGCCCGATGCAATAGCTACTCGCTCAACTCGTCCTTCCAAATTGGAGGGCTAACGAAAGGAAATTCCGATGGCCAACTCGAATCCGAATGCGCAGTCTTCGAAATCTGGCGCTACGAAGAAGCCGGCGAAGAAGAAGGGCGCCAAAGGTGTCGACGCTACAGCGCGATCGCACGACGGCAATCCTTCGCAAACGACCCAGGAACATGACAAGGGCGTGTTCTCCAACGAGTTCGATGCCGACAAGATGACGGATGTCGAAGGCGCGCCGAAGGGCGAACGCCGTGAAGGCGAGAAGTTCGACCTCGCGTCGGAGCATGACGAGGCGCAAGAGACGCGCACGACGACGGACTCGAAACAAGACGCCCGCCTCGACGTGCGTGAAGCGCAGCGCGCTCGCAACCGCGACGAAGCGACGGCGCGAAATGCCGAAGGCCGAACCGACGCTCACGAAGAGAACATCATGCCGAACGAGCGCGGCGACAACAATTGACGCGCGTCGGTGCAACGCCTTACGCGAAGCGTCGATGGTCGAGAGGGTGGAGCCGAAAGGATCCGCCCTCTCTTCTTTTTGTGCGCACACACGAGAATGCAGTGTGTCGAACCTGCTTTCTCGCTCGTACCCGTCTTCATCGCTGGGGTTGTCCGGCATTGGCGAGTGGTTTAGGTTGGGTGGATGCAAACCGCACGCATCGCGTCCGCTCTTTTTGCGTCACTCGCGGCGGCGGTCTATCTCGCGTGCGGGAGCGATCCCGACTCGACGTTCGAGCCTGTCGATGGTGGCAAAGACAGCGCGGGCGGGCAGAGCGAGGCCGGCAAAGACACTGGCGGAATCATCGGTGACGATCCCGACGCCGAGACCCAAGTTCCCGCGACGGATGTCGACGTCGTCATCACGACGGACAACGCTTACGCCTTCGCGTGGGGAAATGCTTCGGGTCTCGCGACACTCAAAGGTCGGCCCATTACGAACGGCGCCTCGGACATTTTCGATTGCCCCGTGAACACGACGGGTAGCGGAGCTGCCGGCTTTGGACCGGAGTCCTACGTCGTTGCAGCAGCGGATGCGCCCACCAACGGCTTTCTCTACATCGTCGGCTGGGACGACAACTCGGTCACGCAGGGCGTGCTCGCGCAGTTCAAGCGACGTGGCGGCGCGGCGGTGTATTCGGGAGCGAGCTCTTGGGAAGTTTGTGCGACGGGTGAGTTCTACAACTCGATTCCAGGTAGCGGCACTTCCGACGGTCCTTCGATCGCGACGGTCAATACGGACATCGGGCGCTGCAACGCCGGTTCGATCGATACGACCAAAGGAAGCGGCGGCTGGGTGAATACGGCGGGCGCAGTCGTCGCCGGATCCGTGGGCAAGCTGGCCGTCGGCGAAGACAACAGCGACGCCTCGGGACAGTTTCCCATCACCTGCCAGCTCGACAACTTCGGAAACGCAGGGGTCGACGCGCAAGCAAAATGGATGTGGTATACACCTGATGCACGCAACGCGTTCTCTGACCGCGACACGCGCTCGTACCTCATCTTCCGCATTCCGACGAAGGCGCTGCCGCCTCCTCCGAACTGATCGCGCGCGCGGCTAGTGCGTGTGGGTGGCGAACCCGATTCCAAAACCCATCGAATAGCGCGCGTTGATCTCGCTGCGAGGCTGAAAATGAAGGCCTCCCGCGAGATCGCGATAGAGGAACGCATCGACGCCGAACGGGCCGAAATAGGCGGCCGCATGCAGCGCTCGACCGACGCCCGCGAGTTCGAGACGAAGCGCCTCCTCCTCTCGCTCGATTCCGGAGAGATGTGTCGCAAGGCGGCTCGACGTCCAAGCGCCGCGCGCGTCAGAGGTCTGTTCGACGAGGTTCCCGATGCGTAGCGCGCCGTCGGTCTCGAGCAGACCATGCAGAGAGAGCTCGCGTTCGACGGCGACGTTCGGCTCAATCTGCACGCCGCCTTCGTCGACCGCGCGACGTAGGAATGAAAGATCATCACCCGTGGGCACTCCCCGCGGCACGACACGTTGACCTCGTCCTGTCATGCCGTGTGCGCGCTTGAGACGGAACGCGCTAGCAACGACGGGATCTCGTTCGAGGAGAGCCCGCGCGTCGTCCATCGTCGTCACGAAGCCCGAGGTTGGAAGCGTCGCGCCGAGCTCCGCACAGAATTGCCGCGAGTTCACGCGCTTCAAGATCTCGACGGATGGCGCAGGAGGATGCGTCACACCCGCGCGTGCGAGGATCCGGATCGCGCGCGGCGTCGGCGAAAAGGCGCGTCCGGTGAAGGGCGGTGACGCCTTTGCGAGGCTTGCGGCAGGGGTCGATTCGTCGACGAGAACGTCGTCGCCCGAGAGAAGCGTGTTCGCCACGGTCGCGATGTGCGGAGCCATGCCTTCGCGCGTGCGCAGCGTCGGTGCGTAGCTTGCGCCGCGCTCGAGCTCGACGTCAGCGTCGAGATTCAGGACCCAGGCGAATCGGGGCGCCATGCTTCGAGCTCTTCGATGAATGCTTCGGGGAATCCGGCGCGAAGGCGCGTCTCTTTGGCGAGCGTTCTTCCACGCATCAAAAGCGGGCTGAAATCGCCTGCGAGTGAGTCTTTCCAAGCCGTGAACGTGAGGTCCCCCGTGAAGTGTTTGAACCACTTCGCCGCGAACCGCACGTGCGCGACCTCTTCTCGCCCCACGAGCTCTTGGAGCGCAGCGCTCTCCTCGTCGCCGGCGTTGCGAAAGCGCGCAGCGAAGTCGATGCTGTGCTCGAGGTTGGCGCTCTCGAAGCCGAGCCCCATCGTCGCAACGAATGATGCGGGCGTCTCCGAAAGTGGAAGACGCTCCCAGAACCAATCTCGCACGGGAAACTGCCCGACGTGAAAACCGAGGCGTTCAATGCCGCTCGCATAGAACGACATGTGTCGCACTTCATCTTCGGCGATGCGCAAAAGGCCGAGTCGGAACGCTCGCGGTGCATCTGGAAACGCGAGCATCGCCCACGCCATGAGCTCCGCGGCTTGCAGCTCATGATGAAAGAAGGTGTGGAGCGCACGGGCGCGCCCCAATGCACCTTCGAGCCCGCGCGTCCGCTTGGCGCGCGTAATGACGTCGAGCTCGGGCGGTCTTCCCGGGGGTGAAACGTTGCGCTTCGGTGGCGCGTCCTCCCAAATCTCAGGAAGGGGAGGAGGCGAGCATTTTCCAGAGAGCGAATCGGTCGTGATGTAATTCCATGCCCAGCGCTCGACCGTCCCTTCTGGCGGGGCAGAACTCTCGGACGCAGCGGCACTCACCGCACGCGCGGCGTTCATCGCGGCGGCGGGCAGGGACGACACGGCGGATTCAGGTGCTCAGAAGCGCCAGAGCGCGCAGCCCCAATGCACGCCGGTGCCGAGAGCGAGAACCATCGAGAGGTCGCCCTTCTTCAAGCTTCCCGCGCGCCAGAGCTCGTCGATGAGAATTGGAATCGTTCCCGCGCTCGTATTACCGAAGCGATCGATGTTCATCGGCATGCGCTCGGGATCGACCGCGAGCTCTTTGCGGATGTATTCGTTGATGCGCTGATTCGCTTGGTGAGCGAGGAACCAGCGGATGTCGTCGATCGCGAGGTTGTGCTCTTTTGCGAGCTCGCGCGCCGTCTTCGGAAGCTTGGTGACGGCGAACTTGAAGAGCTCTCGGCCGTCCATGCGCGGAATGTGGAGTTCTTGCTCGACGATCTCTTTGGTTGCGTAGGGGCGCTGCGAGAAGCCGCCGCCGGGGACGTAGAGAAGCTTGGCGTAGGTTCCATCCGAATGGAGCTTCATGCCGCGAAGGCCAGCGTCGCGATCGGTCTTGCGGAACACGAGCGCACCGGCGCCGTCACCGAAGAGAACGGCCAATGCCCGATGCCGATCGGCACGTTCACGCTCGGCAGGCGTCGCTTCACGCTTTCCCTCGAGCACGTCCCAATCGTCCCAAGGCATGAACCCGGCGTGGGCTTCTGAGCCGACGAAGAGCACCGTCTTGGCGGCACCTGTCGCGAAGAGACCTGCGATCGTCTGGAGACCGAAGAGCATCGCCGCGCACTGCTGACGGATGTCGAGGCAGGGAACGCCGGGGATGCCGAGCTTTGCGCCCAGCAATGCGCCCGAGCCCGGAAACATGTATTCGGGCGTCATCGTCGCGAAGACGACGTAGTCGATCTCCTCTTTCTTGATGCCCGCCGCCTCAATCGCCTTTTTCGCGGCTTCGGTTCCGAGATCGCTCACGCCTTCGCCGTCGGCGGCAAAGTGACGCTGCTTGATCCCCGATCGCTGCACGATCCACTCGTCGGTGGTCGTCATGATGCGCGTGAGGTCGTCGTTGGTTACGGGCTTACCTGGAACGTAATGCCCCGTTCCGATGATTTCGAACGATGCCACGTCGAGGTGAGTACTCCAGGTGACGGAGGAAGAAAAGGCCTCGCCGCAGGGATTTTAGGTACTTCCACGGGCGATGACGGTTTCGTGACGAATGACGCAGTGCGCCTCGCCACGGCCTGCGCACGACCCTCGTATTAAGGGCTCATGACCGACGCTCGAGTCCGAGGACCGTCAGGCTCTCGGGAGATCGACTCAACTCGATGACGTCACCGAGCTTGATGTCGAAAGAGAGGCGATTGCCGTCGAGGAAGAGTTTGGCATCACTCATCTTGCTACGAAGCCGCAGGAGCGCGTCCTCTCGGAAGACGCCGCGACGGAGCTTCACGCGACCGCCATACTGATAAGGCTCGCGGACGACGTACTGAATCGCCCGCGAGGTGAGCGGAAGAATCTTACCGCCGGCGCTCTTTTGCGCCGCTGTCGACCCTGCCGCGGGGCCGATGAACATCCCGCTCGAACGCTGCTCTTCGCGCGTGCTGCGTTTGCCAGAGCTCTCTTCGGACTCGATTTCTAGGATGTATCGCGAGGTGGCGGCCGGTGACGTGTGACAGAAGAGCGCTTCGTTGAGCACGCGCCGGTGGATGCTCACGCCGTTCAGGCTCACCTGCATGCGCGACAAGGTGACGCGCGCGAGCTTGTGCTCGAGAGCGCGCGTGAGTGGACGCTCGACCGCGCCGCTCTTTGCGCCGCAGAAGAATCCGACCGAGCCTTTGGGCGAGCTATTGACGCCGAAGAGCGGGGTCTCTGCGCCGAGACGGTGCGAGGCCGCGAGAAGCGTTCCGTCACCGCCGACCGTAATCACGAGATCATAAGGGGAGGGACCGTCCGGTGCATGTGACGTGCGGCCTTCGTCGAACGCGACTCCGTGACGAACGAGGCATGACTTCACTTCTTCGACCGTTGCTTCGTGCGCTTGATGCGAAGGGAGCATGCGCGCCACCGTCGGATCGCTCTTCTTGAGAAGTGCGACGACATGCCGATCTTTTTCGTCGAGCACGAGAGAGCGATAGGCCGTGCGCTTCATGAGGACGAGAACGCGCGCCACACGCGGCGCTCTCTTCTCCGAGCTCCTCTTCTCGGCGACGTTCTTCGCGTCGGCCCTCGCGCCGGAAGTTTTCACGCTCGCTCGCGCGCTCGGCTTGTTTGTGCTCTTCGCGAGAGAGTCGTCTTTCACTCGCGCTCCAAAAGGCGTCGCAGCCCGATCTCTGTCTTCGCGTCGGGAAAGCCGCCCTCCCGAAGCTCGCGCTCGACTGCGTCGAATGAGAGCACGTGGATGATGCTGAGCGCTTCGAAGGGCGAGCCGTCACCTTGGGGCTCGCTACGCTTTTTGGGATCGACTTCGACCGAAAAAAAGTGCTGCTCTTCGCCTTGAACGGCCGGTGCGGGAAAGGTCGCTCGGCCGAGACGCTTCAATGCCGTCTCTTCGACACGAAACCCGAGCTCCTCTTCGAGCTCACGTCGAGCACCGGCGACGGGCGACTCTCCTGGCTCGATGAGACCCGCCGGCAACTCCCACATCGAGCTCTCGCGACCGCGAAGAGCAAGTGGCGGACGAGTGGCGCTACGAAGGTAGACGTAGCCGACCCCTTCTTCTCGGAAGTACGCGACGATCACCGATGAATCGAGCGCCTTTCGACTCACGTAGTCGTAAGGAACGGGCTCGCTCCCTTGCACCGAAAGTCGCGTGCGATGAAGCGCGAGAAAGCCATCGGGGTCGATGCGCTCGTCGACGAGAGCGATCTGGATGGGCGGAAGCTCGGGAAGTTTCTCGGAGGACAAGCGGCTGCGATCATACACGATTGGCAGCGCCATCGACTCGAACGGCACGCGCCGCGAGGAACACGCGCTCAAGGTTTGGGCGGGGTCACCAAGAAGTTGTCGACCGTGACGACGACATCGACGCTCGACGAGCCGGACAAATAGGGGGACACCCCGAAGATGCCCTCCATCTGAACGTCGCTTTGCGTTGCAGTCGTTTCCTGCAACCAGTCGGCGGGTTCCGTCGAAGGCAGTACCCAAACTTTCTGGCGGAGGCGCGTCGGATTCGTGCCGGTGCACTGATAGCGCGCTCGAATCACCGAGGCCGGCGTGTACTTGCCGAGCGCGACGTACGTCGTGATGTCGGTATCCGCCGAGCCGACCGTGTACGTGAGGTCCGAGTTGATGACGCCCAAGCTGTCGATGCGAATCTTTCCACGGTAAGCGACGCCGTTGAGGCCCGGGCCGATCTGACGGAGAATCGTGTAGAGATACGTCCCGTTTCCGCCGCCGATCTTGTCGACCGTGAAATCGAGCGTGACGTCGACATCTGCCTTGGGAATGGCGAGCATCATCTGCCTTCCCGTGCCTTTCGCGAGCGCGATGCTGGCGACGCCCTTGTCGACTTTGTAGTCGTTGACGAGACCGGTCAGTGTCCAGTCTCCGCCGACGTCAGCCGTACCGATTCCCATCGCGACGCTGCGACTGAATGAATCGCTCGCGTACGGCAGCGCGGAAGCCGCCGTCACGGAGATCTCTTGCGTCGTGGACGCGGTCTGGTTGGTCGTATCTGCGATGAGGAGACGCACGAGATACGTGCCGTCCGCAGCGAACGCGTGCTGCACGACGGCACCCGTGCCAATCGTTCCATCTCCGAAGTCCCACGTGAAAGAGACGAGCTCGCCCGTGCTGCTGCTCGACGTCGAAGCGTCGAACGCGCCGAGGAGACCGTTCAGCGTCACCGCGAAAGCGGCAACGGGCAGTTGGGAAGGCTCGTTCGTATCGGCGGTCTCTTGATCGGGCAGCGAAGACGCGTCCCCAACGCTGTCGCCGACGAAATCACCCGACGAATCGAGAAAAAACGAGCAACCCGCGAGCGTCGCCACGGAAGCAAGCACACCAAGACTCGTTCCAAAGCGCCGAACGCTCATACACTTCGACACTAACACCAATCGCCTTTGCCGCTCGAACTCACGCCGGTGAAATGTGGGTGGAATGCACACAATTCGTTCGCGAGCTCGTCAGCCTGGCGGCCCCAGCCAGTAGTTGTCGATGCTGATGATCACGGTCTTGGTGGCGGAGCTCGAGCAGTAGAACATCAGACCCGAGCTGGCTCCTGCTCCCTGCAAGTGCGCCGCACTGTCGAATGCGTCGCTCGACCATTGCGCCGGTTCCGGATCGACGGCGCGCCAAACTTTTCCGCGAAGACGAGTCGGAGACGATCCCACTGCTTGAAACTTCAAACGCATGACGTCGCCGAGTGCCGCCGGCGTGCTGAATCCGCCGTAGTCGGCGACGGTCTCCATATTTCCTGTCGTGCTGAACCGCACGATTTGTACGACGGCCTTGGCTTCGAACAATCGAGTGATGAACGCGTACGAGCCCTGAGCGGTGCCCCCCAACTTGCGTAGTACAAGGGTGACCGAGGTCCCGTTTCCTCCGGCGAGATAGTCCGTGCGGACGTCGACGACCGCCTCCGTGTCGGCCGCGCTCACCGGCAAATAGGCGGAGTACGTCTGACCGGGCGAGTCAGCGAGCTTCGCGACGCCGCCGGAAACCGAGTAGCTCGCCGCAGCGCCGCCCGTCGCCGTCGCCCAGTTTCCGCCGAGGTCTGCCGTACCAAAGCCGCCATTCACGGTTCGCTCGAATGCATCGGTGGCAATGGGGACACGAACGACTTTGCTCACGTTGAGCGTCTGCTCTGCGCTGCTCGTTCGCCCTTCTTGGCCGAGTACGGTGAGCCGCACGGTGAAGTCGCCCGCGGTCTTGTACGTGTGAGAAATCGTCGCGCCGCTACCTCCTTCGCCATCGCCGAAGGTCCAAGCGTAGTTCTTGAGGGGGCCTGCTTCGTCGAACGATGAAGTTGCGTCGAACGTCACCGTGAGCCCAGCCGCTGAGTGTGTGAAGGTGGCCGTGATGCCGGGACTACTCTCCACGGAAGCGCTCGCGTCGCCTTCGCCCGCATCGAGATCTCTAACCGCGTCGGGCGCGTCGCCCACGAGATCAGCCGACTCATCCAGAAAGAAGGAGCAAGCGCTCGCGAGGGG
>JAHFDV010000538.1 GCA_023248815.1 Myxococcales bacterium | reverse complement strand
AAGAACTGACTTGCGCGAGTGGGTTTTTGCGGCGAAGGGTGAGATGCGCCGCAGGCTGATGCTCGTCTCGGTCGCGAGCGCTGCGGCCGTTCTCATGAGCGGCTGTTCGGCTCTCCTCGGTCTCGAGCCGGGCGAGGCGCCTCCGACGCTCGACGCAGGTGACGTAGCGGATGGGGCAGGCGGCGGAGGGAGATCTTTCTGCGAGCTGAAGCAGGCGATGTTCTGCGACAGCTTCGACAATCCCGTCTTGAGTAATTCGTGGTCACAGGCCGAGCTCAAGAATGCGAAGGCTCCGACAATCGATTCCGTGAGCGCGACCTCTCCGAAGTATTCGTTGCTCTTCGATCTGCCCGCGTCCGAGAGCGGTGCTTCCCCTCGCGGCTCGCGCATTCTCACGGGGGTCGACAAAGTCGACTTCGCTTCGCTCCGATTCGGCTTCTCGTTCAGACCAGAGATTTTGCTGGAGTACACGGAGCTCGCGATCTTCTTCATCTCCAACCGACAGAGTGACGATGTCCGACGAATCAATCTTTGGGTGACGAAAGATGGGCTCCTGACGCTCGGAGAGCAGAAGTTCTCTCCGTCGAAGGCTGCCCTAAAAGTCATCGGCGCCGTGAAGGTCGACGAATGGAACGAGCTCGAGGTCTTTTACGAGAGCGCTCCGGCGAGTGAGTCCATTCGCGTTACGTTCAATGGAGCGAAGATCGACTACGCACCCACGCTCCTCGCGGGTGGGACGCGGGCGAATATGGGCTTGGAGATCGGTACCTACATGCCCGGCGCAACCCCTGCGGCGCGCTTCCGCTACGACGACGTCTTCATCGACGCGAAGTAGACGGCTCGTCCTCAGCCGATTCCATACTTGCGGACCAATCGGAAAAAATAGGTGCGATCGACGCCGGCGAGGCGCGCTGCTGCTGCGATGTTCCCGCCGCTCTGCTCGAGAGCCTTCGCTGCGAAGGCGCGCTCTCCCTGCTCGATCCACTGCTCGCGATACAGTTTGAATGGCTGCTCGATCGACGCAGGCGTCGCTGCGGGGGTCGACAGTACCGCCGTGTCGTCGAAGAGCGCTTGCTTGGCGTGCTCGAACCCGAGCGCTTGGAGGCGTTGCGCGAAGTTACGAAGCTCACGCACGTTCCCAGGCCAAGGGTGATCGACGACGAGTCGGAGCGATTCGTCTCCAAGCTCCGAAGCGGTGCGTGGAAGGAGGAAAGCGTCGAGCAAGAGCGGCACGTCTCCACGGCGATCGCGAAGCGCGGGAAGCGCGAGCGTCAACACTGCCAAGCGAAAGAAGAGGTCGTCGCGGAACGTTCGCTGTCCCACCATCGCGCGAAGATCGCGGTGGGTCGCCGAAACGAAGCGAACGTTGATCTTTCGATAGTGCGTTTCGCCGACGCGCCGGATGGTGTTCGTCTCGAGAACCCGGAGCAGCTTGGGCTGCAGATCGAGCGGTAGCTCACCGACCTCGTCGAGAAAGAGCGTTCCGCCATCGGCGAGCTCGAAGGCACCCACGTGGTCTGCCTCCGCACCGGTGAATGCGCCACGCGCGTGACCGAAGAGCTCGGACTCGAGCAAGTGGGATGGCAGGGAAGCGCAATCGACCACGACGAAGGGGCCTCCTTGCGCGGGCGAGTGCTCATGGATCGCCGAGGCGACGAGCTCCTTGCCCGTCCCCGTCTCTCCGAGCACGAGCACTGGCAATGTCGTCGCGGCGTATTGCGCGATCTTGGTGAAGAGCTCGCGCATCACGGCCGTTCGCCCGTAGAGGGATCCAAAGCGGCCCTCGGGCCAGACGTCGGGCGTGGTCTCCGAAGATGCGTAAGTAACGTTCACTTCGAGCGCGCCCAGGCGGAGCTTTGCCCCATTGGGGATGCGCGCACGCTCGATCTTCAGATCGCCGATATAGGTGCCATTGCGGCTACCGAGATCGCTCACCCAGAGGCCGTCACTTCGTGGCTCGAGCGAAGCATGCGCGCCAGAGACGGTGCGATCTTTCACCGGAATCGCGGCTTCGGGTGCGGAGCCGACGACGACGAGAGAATCGATCTTCCGCTCGTGGGCCCCGGACTGATCGACGAACTTGATGGACGGAATGCGACGCGGAAGCGCCGGTTCGAGCGGGTAGGCGGTGGTGATGTCGGGCTGCGCCATTTTCGCGGGGCTCGGATCGTCCTAGAACGAGAACTGAAGGGGAGTCGCGAGCGTCGTAGGGAGACGAGCGGTGCTATTTTTCTTTGGATTTTCGTCGAAGAGCCCCACCAACGTGAGGACGCCGGCGGTGAGCGCGACGCCGCCAACGACGAACAAGATCGTGGAAGTACGCGCATTGGAAATCGCGTCGTCGCGCAGCGCGAGTCCTTTCGCATCGCAGACGTTCGCGTCGCAGTGGCCATCGTTCGAATCGTTTCGCTGACTCCACGCATTCGCTCCGAAGACACTGCCGACACCGACGAGTACGGCGGAAGCCGCGACGAGCGATACGCCGACGATCTTCGGCGTCGAGATCCCGCGCGACGATGGTGCGAGCGGCGCCGAAGTCGTCGATGAAAGATCGGAGCTGGGCGCTTGCACCGTGACGGTCGTTGCGGCGTTGGGGACTTCGATGGCTCGCTCGTCTTTGGATCCATCCGGCCGAACGAAGGCAATCGTGTGCGCTCCACCATCCACGGGAAGCGCGACATCCAACGCCTCATCCGGGATAGGCACGCCGTCTCGAAGGACGTTCCCACGAAAAGCTCCGCGAACGATCTTCAACCGCGCGAGTCTCGGGTCGAGCGCGGCGGCGCGTTCGGTCGCCAATCGCGCCCGATCATCGCGCGCGCGTTCTGCGAGACTTGCGGCAGATCGAAAGTAGGTCCACGCACTGGCGAGCTGGTTCGCTTTCTCGTGACACTCGCCGAGCCACATCGTGATGCCGATTCCGGGAGAGAGGCGAAGAGAGGCGTCGAACTTCGCGCACGCCTCTTCGTAACGGTGGGCCGCCATCGACGCTTTCCCGGAGTTGAATAGCTCTTCAGCGGCGGCCTCATCCGCGGAATTTGCGGCAACCGCAACCCGCGCGGAGAGGCCCGTCGACGCCATCACCAATGGAAATACGACGCGCGCAATCGACCGAGTGGGACACCAGCGATTCACTTTCGCCCTCCGAACTGATCGGTGATCGGTTTCACCGCAGGCGCGGCGTGCGGTCGCCTGCCGCTCTTTTCGACCTTCTTCCCCTTTGGCGCGAGCGCGGGCGTGTCGACGAAGTTGGGAACTGGAGCCTCGGTGTTCGGCGACGGGTCGTTGAATTTGACGGGAAGGTCGGAGGCGGAGCCGACAAGGCTTGGAGGCTCCGAAGCACTGGAAAGTTGCGATGCCTGCGGTAGTACGTCGTGGGAGCGACTTACGACGACGGCCGTCGCCAGCGCTGTCACACCGACCAGCGCCGCCCCCACGAGTACGCGCTTTCGTTTGGGCGTCTTCGTAGAAAGATGTTCGGGACCGGGCCGGACTACGTCTTCTGAGATGTCTTCTGAGACGCCTTCTGAGATCGCCTGCGCCGGAATCATCCGCTCTGCCGAGACCCCGCTCGATGAGCTCGCGGGGGTTGCGGGCGACTCCCACGCCGCGTCTTTGGAGATATCGGCCGTCGCGTCGCGAGCAAAGGCGGCGATCGCGGTGTCGAAGGTGTGAGGCCCACCTGGCTCGACACCTGCTTCAGGCAAGACCCTTGATGACTCCGGCGTGTGCGGGGCGTGTTCCTGAATGAACGCCCGAAGCTCGGCGATCGTCGCCAGCTGAACCTCGTGACTCGCGTCCCCAAGCGCAATTCGCAGGCTCCGCGCATTTTCGAATCGAAACTTCGGATCGGCGCGGAGCGCGCGCCGAATGACGTCGTCTACGCGCGGGCTCGCTCCCGTCGGAAACCACGTTGGATTGCCTTCCTCGAGCTCGCGAATCTTCCCCCGCTCGCCGCGCAGAAGCGGCTTTCCAGTGAGCATCTCCCAAAGGAGCACGGCAAACGCAAAGAGATC
>JAHFDV010000537.1 GCA_023248815.1 Myxococcales bacterium | reverse complement strand
AGAGTGGTGGCCGCGTCACGTTCTCGCTCTCGCACGCGGGCAGTGTCCGCGCAAAGAGGGCGCCTCGCAAGGAGGCGTGTTAGGTTTTCGCGAACGCGGCCATGCAACTCATCGACCGTTACGTGCTGCAGGCGCCTCTCGCGCAAGGAGGCATGGCAACGGTCCATCTCGGACAAATGGTGGGCGTTCGCGGCTTCGCACGTACGGTTGCGATCAAGCGTCTGCATTCCCACCTCGCCGAGTCACCCGATGCGCGAGGAATGTTTCTCGACGAAGCGCGGATCAGCGCGCGCATTCGTCATCGCAACGTCGTGTCGATCATCGATGTCGTGGAGCACGACGCCGAGCTCTTTTTGGTCATGGAATACGTGCACGGCGTCTCGTTGGCCGTCCTTTGCGCGCAGGCGAAGGAGCTCGGGGAGAGCGTTCCACTCGATGTCGCGGTTGCGATCACGCTCGACATCCTGGACGGCCTGCAAGCTGCGCACGAGGCGACGACGGAGGACGGCAGACCTCTCGAGATCGTCCACCGCGATGTCTCTCCGCAGAACGTGATGGTGGGAACGGATGGGATGGCGCGCGTCGTCGACTTTGGGATCGCGAAGGCAGCGGTGCGCTCGCAGACGACGCGCGAGGGGCAGCTCAAAGGCAAACTTCGCTACATGGCACCTGAGCAGTTTCTCGAGAGGGAGATCGATACCCGCACCGATGTCTACTCTGCCGCTGTCGTCCTTTGGGAGCTCGCCACGGGTCACCCTCTCGTATCGGGCTCTTCCGAAGGGGCGATCGTCGCCAAAGTCCTCGAGGGAGTGATCGCTGCGCCGAGTCGCATTTCTCCACACGTCCCAGCGGCGCTCGATGCGATCGTCTTGCGCGGCCTCGCTCGGGAGCCCGAGGCGCGCTTCGCGTCCGCGCGCGAGATGGCGACGGCCTTGCGTGACGTCGTCCCGCCCGCGGCGGCGCGTGACGTCGGGCACTTCGTCGAACGCGTTGCGCGCGCACCATTGGCCGACCGCGCAAGACTGCTTGCGTCGGCGGAAAGAAACGAGGACGAATCTCTCAAGGCGTCGGCGTCACCCGCCTCGGAGCCTCGAGCTCTCACCCTCAGACCCACCGACCTTTCGACGAAGACGATCGACGGCGCCGATCTCGCTCCGCGACTCGGTCCGAAGGCGAGTTCGGTCACCGCGGGGCGCGTGGGCATCGGTATCGTCGCAGCATCGTTCATTGCTCTTTTGGCTTTTGCGATACCGCGATCCACGGGGCGCATTGCGAGTCCCGAACCGTCTCTCACCGCAAAAGGGAGCACTTCGGCCGCTCTCGAACCACCCAGCGTTTCGCCTTCTAGTAGCGCGGTTTCGACGCTCACTGTCTCCGACAACGCAGCCAGCACCTCCGAGAAGGTCGGCGCAGATGCATTGCCCCGTAAAGCGCCGAAGAGCGGCGCGGCGGCCGGCAGGAACGTGCTCCGACCACGCGCAACCGTAGAGCCGCCGACAAAAGGCTCGTCGTCGCTCCGACCGGGATGCAATCCCATGTTCAGCGTCGATGCCAACGGCATTCGTCGCGTGAAGCCAGAGTGCCTCTAGAGGCAACTCATGTTCGGGCGATCAGGGCGTCGCGTCGGCGTCGCTCGAGCCATCGACGGCCGCATCCGTCGTGTCCGCGTCACCGGAGTCGGCAGCATCGACGAGCGCTGAGTCCAAGGTCGATCCGCTGTCGCCAGAGTCGAACGTCGAGGTATCCGCGAGACCCGCTTCGTTCGTGCCCGAATCGCTCTCCGTGATCGCGCAATGTTCGAGAGTGCAGGTCTCGTTGGATGCGCAGTCGCTATTGCGAATGCAAGCGTCGTTGCCGCAGTGGGCAGCGAAGGCGAGAGCAAGCGCTCCGAGGACGGTGAAAATAGCGGAAAGTGATTTGCGTGTGAATTGCATGTTGTCTTTGGGCGAGGGCACCGAAGGGCTCACAGCTTCACGTAGATTCCGACGCGGAGAAGCGCCTGGAACACGACCGCGCCTTGCGGGAGATCATTGCCGAGAAAGTAGGCGTTGATCGTGGGAGCGATTTGCAGCGCCGTCTCTTTGCCGAGTGGAAAACGAAACGTCGCGTCGGCCGTGCCACCGAAGAGCGTGCGCGGAAGGAAGTAGCCGATGCCTCCAGCATTGAGCGAGAAGCGCTCGCTGAGCTTGTGGCCGTAGCGCGCATCGGCGCCGACCATCACGCGCGGCTCCATCTCGACGAGACCAGCGGCGGAAATGATGTCTTTCGGAGACTCGTCGACATAGACCTCACCGCCGAGACGCATCGCGGTGCGTGCGCGCCGAACGACGGAAGCGCCGTCGCCTCCGCCTTCGGCTCCTGAGGCGAGCTCCGCGGTACCTGCGACGACATATTTCTGCGCAAACGCTGATCGGCTTTTCAGAAGGAACAGAAGGACGGTCGCGAGAATGACGATGGTCGAACGCATGTTGGGAGAGCCTTTGGATGTCAGCGTGGTGGCGGTGAATTCGCCGCGGGGAGAGAGATTGGTGACGTTCGCGTCGAAGAGCTCTGGATTTTCAGCTCAGTGATGAGCTTCGTGAGTCTCACCAGGTTCTTTTGCATGAGCCGGGCCATGAGCCGGTTCTGCGTGAGCCGAATCGGCGTGTGCGGTCTCGTGCGCAGCCTCACCTTTCGGGTCCTTGGCGTGCTCGTCCTTCGTGGGTTCTTCCTTCGTCGCGGGGTCTTTCGCTTGGGTCTTCGAGCCGTCTTTGGTCTCGGGTTTGGAAGGCGCATCGCCGGGGCTCTTCCCCGTGTAGCCGGGATCCTTCACGGCGACGCGAACGACGATGTCGACGCGACGGTTCTTGGCGCGACCTTCGGGCGTCGCATTTGACGCGAGCGGGTGAAACTCGCCGTAGCCAGCCGCGGAGAGTCGAGGAGGTTCGATGCCGCCACTCTTGGCGAGCTCGGAGACGACGGCGGTTGCGCGGCATGCCGAGAGGTCCCAGTTGGAACGGAAGCGGACAGTGTGAATCGGCTTGTCGTCGGTGTGACCTTCGACACGGAGCTCGACAGGACGCGACGCTACTTCTTTCGCGATTGCCATGAGCGCGGGGAGTGCCGCCTCTTTGATGTCGTCATTTCCGCTGTCGAAGACGACGCCGACCGGGAATCGGAGGACGAGCTCGTTGCGTACGGCGATGATCTCGAGTGCTTTCAGCGAGTCTTCACCGTTCTCGGACTTCTGCGTGAGCGCCTTTTTGAGACCCTCGAGCTCGTTTCCCGTGGCGTCTCCGTCCCCGTCTCCAGAACCGGCGATGGGCGGCATCACGGCTCCTTCACCGGGGAGAATTCCCGAGCCTGCCGTCGAGAGTGCTTCGATCCCGACCGCCTTCGAGAAGGATTCGCTGAAGCGTCCCATCTTGTTCGTGTCGACGCGAGAGACGGCGAACATGACGACGAAGAAGGCGAAGAGGAGGGTGATGAAGTCGGCGTAGCTGATGAGCCAACGCTCGTGGTTGACGTGCTCTGGATGCTTTTTCTTTCTCGCCATGTTGGTTTACGCGCGCGCAGCTTCGCCCGCAGGTGCCGCGTGCCCTTTCCCGTCCTTGTGAGGAACGAACTCGGAGAGGCGGTCACGGATGACCTTGGGGTTCATGCCTTCTTGAATCGCGAGCACACCGACGAGCATCATCGTCTTCACCATGATCTCTTCGCGAAGCGCGAGCTTGATGCGGCCGGCGAGGGGAAGGAAGACGATGTTGGCCGCGGCAACTCCGTAGATCGTCGCGACGAAGGCACCTGCGATGCCTTCACCGACCGCGTTGATGTCGGAGAGGTTGCTCATGACGTGGATGAGGCCGAGAACGGCCCCGATGATTCCTACCGTCGGGCAGTAGCCGCCGCCGGCTTCGAAAACTTTCGCGGCATCTTCACCGTGCTCTTCTTGCTGTCCGATCGTGATTTCCATCGTGTCGCGGAGCGTGTTGGAGTCGGTGCCGTCGATCGCCATCATCAGTGCCTTCGCGAGGAAAGG
>JAHFDV010000536.1 GCA_023248815.1 Myxococcales bacterium | reverse complement strand
CGGATGGACGTCCAGCGTCAAATGCAAACCCGAGGCAGCTGCTCGGGCGATGAGTGCTTGCCTCCAGCGCACATGCTGCTACATGGGAACCCTATGAAACTCGCCATCTTTTCTTTCAGCCTCCTTGCGATGTTCTCCCTAGGCGCCTGCACGGCCGAAACGGACGAGACCGGCGGGGGCAGCGAGGAAGTCGCGGACGAGATCGTCTCGTCGAACTTCGGCTACTTCCAGGTGACGCACCAGGATCACCGCAAGTGCTCGGCCCCCCTCTGCGGCGGCTTCTTCGTGAAGCGCGTCAATGAAGCGACGACCACCTGTGCCGACGGCACCAAGAAAGAGGAGTGTTACGTCGGTGAGATTTCTCTGACCGGCGTCACGCTCGACAAGGGCGAAGAAGTCGCGTTCCGCCAGGCGCTCGCTGACGGCAAGGCCGTCGTGAAGGCGCGCCACTTCAAGAAGACGTCGAGCGGCGCGGCCGTTGGGCAGCTCAAGGTTCAAGAAGCGTGGCAAGGCGCGAGCGGCGCTCCTGCTGAAGGAACGTTCTACCGCGCCTACGACAGCGGCATCCGTTGCATCAAAGCCCCCTGCCCCTCGACGGCCCTCGCGACGCTCAACTCGAGCGACAAGACGAACATCATCAAGGTGACGCTCACGTCGACCGTTCCCGCCGCGCCGAAAGAGCTGCTCGAAGAAGCCGGCAACGAGCTCACGACCGACTCGGGCATTCTTCTCGCCGGCAGCTTGGCCCTTCCGAAATGCGTTCCAGGCTCGAACTGCGGTCCGTTCGCGATCGCGAGCGAGTTCTATCTTCCCGTTCGTCATCGTGAAGGCCAGTACTGCGGCGTTCGCGGCGCCGCGACGTGTGGCGCGGGTTACTACTGCGCGTGGAAGACCGAAGACATGTGCGGCGCGGCCGACGCGCCCGGCGTCTGCACCCCGAAGCCGAAGGGCATGTTCTGCCCGATGATCTATAAGCCCGTCTGCGGCTGCGACGGCAAGACGTATTCGAATGCTTGCGTCGCGGCGAATGCGCCCGTGTCGATCTCGAGCAACGGTGCGTGCGAGTAACGAGAGTCTTTCTTTCGCTGGCGATCGCGTCGAGCTGCTTCGGTAGCTCCGCCATCGCGGGCGAACCCGAATCGAAGAGCGTTGCCGCCGCCGTCCCCGAAGACAAGTCGCGGTGGTGCGCACCCGAGCTCGAAGCGCTCGACGACACGACCTGCGTGGCCGACACCGCGCCGAAAGAAGGCCGTGCGACGCTCGTCATCTTTCTTCATGGCGTGATTGCGCCAAAGACGACGTGGCAGTGGACGCAGCAACGCGCGGCGACCAACGCGACGAAGATCGTTCCCATGACCGTGCTCATGCCGCGCGGCTTTCTGGGAATGGGATCTGGGTCGATGAAGGACGTCTATGCGTGGCCCACGGGTCAAGCCGCGCAGCGTGAGTACGAAGGCGGGCTCATCGAGTCGCTCCTGGCGGCAAAAAAGAAGCTCGAAACGCGACGCGGGCGTCCTTACGACGACGTCTTCATCGCGGGTTTCTCGAGCGGTGCCTACTACGCGAGCTCGCTTGCGCTTCGCGGTACGGCTCCGTTCGACGGATACGCGCTCATGGCGGGCGGCACCAAAAACGCGCTCGCCAAAGACATCGACGCCCGCAAACCGATCTTCTTGTCGATCACCACCAAAGACAAGACGACGCGTGACGATGCGCGCGAGCTCGCTAAGGCGCTCGACGCAGGACGCTGGCCGCACCGGACGCAAGAAGAAGCACTCGGACACATGTTCACCGCCGACTGGATTGCGAGAAGCGTTCGCTACTTTGTAAGCTTGCGCACTCCACGCTGAGGCGTCAGTCGGCGCGCTTCGCGCTGAGACGTCAGCGGCCGCGAAGGCCTTGCGACAATGCGAGCACGTCCGCAACGACACCAGCGGCCGTGACGGCGCCGCCGGCCCCTGCGCCTTGGATCACGAGCGGATACTGCGCATAGCGCTCCGTCGTGAAGGCAACGAAGGCCTCACTTCCTCGGAGACGCGTCGCCGGGTGATCTGCGGGAACGCCGATCGGCCCGACGACGAGTCGCGGCGTCGCCCCTGACAGGTCGATCTGGGCGAGATAGCGAAGAACGCGCCCTTCCGTGCGCAACGCCTGGACCTGCGCTTCGAAGGTCTCGTCATGACCCGCCAACTGCGCGAAGAAGCGTTCGAGATTGTCTCCGACGAGAAGGTGCGCGGGAATGAATGGCTCGACGACGACCTCGGACAGCTCGACGTGCAGGCCGAGCTCACGCGCCAAAATGAGCGCCTTCCGCGCCGCATCGAGACCCGAGAGATCGTCTCGTGGATGCGGTTCCGTGTAGCCGAGGTCGCGCGCCTTTCGCACGGCCTTCGAGAGCTTGGCGCCCGCCATGATCTCGTTGGCGAGAAACCCGAGCGTCCCCGAAAAGGAGCCTTCGACCAGCTTCACGCGATCGCCCGTACGCACGAGGTTCTTCAACGTCTCGATGACGGGCAAGCTCGCGCCGACGGTCGTCTCGTAGCGAAACGATCGGTGCGCGCGTCGCGCCTTTTCAGCGATCTCCGAGTACGTCTTCATCTCACCAGCGATCGCCTTTTTGTTGGCGGCCACGACGTGAATGCCGCGACGAAATGCCTCCAGGTAGAGAGATTCCATTCCGCTCGCCGCAGTGCAATCGATGAGGATCGGCACCGAGAGTCGTTTCAAGCGATCGAGGAGCGCGATCGTGTCTGCGCTCTCACCTCGAGCGCCCACGTTCTTTTCCAAACGAGCGATCGCTTCGGCCGGAGGGATGCCGTCTTCGTCGACGACCGCAGTCTTGCTGTTCCGAACGCCGAAAACACGTACGTCGATGTCGTGTGCCGTCTTGAGCTTCTCGCTCTCGCTCGCAAGCTGCTCGAGAACGTGGCGTCCGACGGTGCCCGTTCCCAGCAAGAGCACGTTCACGCGCTCGCTCGAGAGATTGAAGGCAGCGTGGACCGCTTGCACGGCAGCGCGCGTGTCCTTCATTTCGATGACGGCAGAGACCGCGAGCGACGAGGCGCCCTGCGAGCTCGCGCGAACGTTGATTCCGAGAGCACCGAGCGTTCCGAAGAATCTGCCGGCGACATTGGGCTCGTTTCCCATCGCTTCGGTCACGAGCGTGAGCACCGTCACGGGAGCAATCACGATCGGGACGCCGACCTCTTCGCGCTCGAGCTCGCGCGCAAACAGATCGCTAAGCACCGCCTCTGCGCGGCTGCGGTTGCCTTCGTCGACCACGAGAACGACGCCGTTCCCGCGCGGTGCGAGCGACGAAAACCACACCGAGATGTCGGCATCGGACATCGCGCTCAGCGCTCGCGGGCCGAGGCTGCGCTCGTCGCTGCGATGCGTTCCCTCGACGACGAGGAGCGCCATGTCTTCGAGAGAGGTCACGCAGGTCGGGTGATCTGCCGGCAGCGCGCTGGAGGCGACGATGCGCGTGCCCTCGAGCTCCGGATTTTTCACGTTGCGAACTCGCAATGGAATTCCCGATTCGATGAGCGGGATCATCGTCCGCGGATGGAGCATCTTCAGGCCGAGACCACCGAGCTCCAGCGTCTCGCGGTACGAAAGCGCGGGAACGGGATACGCCTCCGGGACGATCGAAGGATCCCCCGTCATCACTCCGGAGACTTCCGTCCAAATCGTCAACTCGGTCGCGCCGGTCGCGCGTGCGAGCAGCGACGCCGTGTAGTCGGCGCCGTTCGGCCCGAGCGTCGTAGGACGTCCGTCTTCGGTTCGCCCGAGAAATCCTGCGTGAACGTAGATCGTGTCCGCTTCGAGCGGGAGCGCCGCAAAGCGCTTCGCCGAAGCTTCCCAAAGCACGTTGGCTCGACCGAAGTGATCGTCGGTGATAGTCCACTCGCCCGCATCGAGGGCCTTCGCCATCACGCCGCGCGCGTCGAGAGCGAAAGCGACGATCTCCGCCGAGAGTCGCGCGCCGAAGGAAGCGACGCGATCGCGCGATGCGTCGGAG
>JAHFDV010000158.1 GCA_023248815.1 Myxococcales bacterium | reverse complement strand
AGAGGTGCGCGAGCAGATCCTTTTTCAACTCGGGGTTGCTGCGCCGTGAGTCGATCATCCGCTGAACGTAGGCATCGAGAAGAGCGATCGCGTGGGCGAGCTCTTTCCCTTTCTTGCCGGCCAAAACGAGCGGCGAGCGAAGACGCACTTCGGCGCGCCCCACTACGCTCGTTTCGCTCAGCGAGAAACGCTCGCGCATTCCGCGAAGCAAACGCTGACCGACGACGTGGCCGATCGAGAACAGGCTCGGCGCTTGTGAGTTTGCCCAATCGAGGGCCACCGTGAGCGCTTCTCCGACTTCGTCCGCGTCGGAGAACGTATCGGCGTCGAAGAGCGTCTTGCCCGCGATGCCCATCGTGAGTCGCGTCATCTCGGTGGCCGCTTCGATCTCGGTCTTGCCCTTCCAGGTGGCGAGCGCGCGTTCCGTCGACGCAACCATGTCGGGCACGTAGTGGAGGAGGGCGTTCGGCTGAAAGAGCGGCGCCATGATTTTGCGCTGCCTACGCCAGAGCTCACCGTCCGACGTGAAGAGCCCTTCTCCTGCCAGCGGTCCCAGAGAGAATTTCACGATCGGGCTCTTCGTGAACGACTTCGCTTTTTCTACGAGCACTTGATGCAGGAGGCCGACGTCGTTGACGAGCAGCGATTTGGCGAACGGTGATTGAATCCAGACTGCGTAATTGGCCTCGCGCGCGACGCGTTCCACGAAGGCGAGCTTGTCGGCGTTCACGAGCGGAATGTGCCCGAGGAAGCCATCGCCCCCCGAAAGGATGACCGCCTCCTTCTTTGCGCCGACGGATCCGGTGGAAGCCTTGCCGTTCGAGGGACTATTCGCAGCGGACATGAGACTGGTATAGGAGGAATGTGCAGCCTCGCAAAGGCGCAGAAAGCCATGCTCGAAGATCTCGTTTGCGGCCGCGTCACCATCCCGGGGAATCACCTCGAGGTCGCTTTCGTGCGCTCCTCGGGCCCCGGCGGGCAGCACGTGAACAAGGTGTCGTCCAAGGTCGAGCTCCGGTGCGACTTCGAAAGCATCGACGACTTTCCCTTTGGCGCGAAGTTGCGGCTTCGCGCCATCGCTCGTAACCGCTTGGACGCGGACGGGAAGATCCTGATCACGAGTCAAAAGACGCGCGACCAGCGAATGAACCTCGAAGATGCTCGCGACAAGCTCTCGGAGATGGTCCTCGCCGCGCTCGTCGTTCCCATCCAACGAAGGGCGACGAAGCCGACGAAGTCCTCGAAGCGGAGACGCGTCGCCGACAAGCGAAATGCGGGCGCAAAGAAGGCAGATCGCAAGCCGGGCTCGTGGGACGACTAGCGCTCACGACGGCGAATTTCTCCACCGTGGTCGTGATGAAACCATGACGATCCGTGATTCGTGGTTCCGCCTACAACGCTAGGAATCAGGTACCAAATGGGTTCGAAGAGCACCAACGCCGTCCTCGGCGCATACACCTATCTCGAGTTCGGTCTCACCGTTCTCGGCTACCTTCCCATCATGGCGCTCTCGTCGCTGCGGCATCGCGGCGATCCGACGCAGCGCATTCCCGGGCGCTGGATGCGACGCCTCGGGCGCACGGCGGGAACGCTCACGCCGCTTTGGAAATTGAAGGTCGAAGGGGAGCGCCCTAGCGACATCGATCATCGCGGCTACGTCGTCGTCTCCAACCACGAGTCGACGCTCGACCCGTTCCTGCTTTCTTTTCTCCCTTGGGACATGCGCTGGGTCGCGAAAGAGGAGCTCTTCAAGCCACCCGTCGTCGGTTGGGCAATGCGTTGGGGCGGCGACATCCCGCTTCGTCGTGGCGCCGGTGACAGCATTCGCCAGATGCTCGACGAGTGCGAGCGCGCGATTCGTGGCGGGATCTCCGTCATGATGTTTCCCGAAGGGACGCGTTCGCGCACGGGCGATCTTCTGCCTTTCAAGGATGGCGCTTTCAAGCTTGCGATCAAGACGGGAGCTCCCATTCTTCCCATCGCGATCACCGGAACCCGCGCGATGATGCCCAAGGGGGCACGCTGGTTCGGCGAGACGAAAGCGTGCGCGAAGATTCTTCCGCCCATCTCGACCGAAGGCATGACCGACGACGATCTCAAGACGCTCCGCGAGCAGGCGCGTAATGCCATTCGTGATGCGTTGCCAGATCTGCGAGAGCGTTATGGCGACCCGACGCCAGCGCCCGACACGCGTGCGCCAGCACCCGAAAGCGTCTGATCTCCGAAAAGCACAGGTGAGCGACTAGCTGGCGACTTCGACGGCAACGGCCTTCAGTACGTCGACGAGCACGGCGCTCTCGATGAGAACGAGGTATCCGCGGCGTCCGCCGTTGATGAAGATGCGCGGGAGCTCGAGGATCGTCTTTTCGACGAAGACGGGCATCTCTTTCTCGGTGCCAAAAGGGGAGGTCCCGCCCACCTGATAGCCCGTGTGCCGTTCGGCAACGTCTTTCTGACACGGGTCGATTCGCTTTCTGCCGATCTGCCGCGCCAGAGCCTTCGTCGAGACCTTCTTGTCTCCGTGCATCAAGACGATCAGGGGCTTCTTCGCTTCGTCTTCCATGACGAGCGTTTTGACGACGGTGTGCTCGTCGACACCGAGCTTCGCAGAAGACACCTTCGTGCCTCCCTGTTCCTCGTAGTCGTAGCTATGCGTGGTGAATGCGATCGCGTGATCCTTCAGCCATTTCGTGGCGCGCGTTTCGGGGCTTCCATCGCTCATGGAGGAGGCATTAGAAATGAATTCCCGATGGAACGCACGCTCGTGACCGCCTCTCGCACGCATGTGTACGTGCGCGCGTCATTCCTGGTGCTTCCGTTGGCTATCGTCTTTCCGATGGTGCTCCGCTGGCTGGGTAGAATCGATTGGGCAAAGGCTGTGGAGCTCCCATTCAGCGTGGTCTGCCATCGGCTCCCGGAGCGCACCCTCGTCTTCTCTGGGGCACCCATGCCCATCTGCAGTCGGTGCGCGGGGATGTGGATGGGCTTCGCATTCGCCGCGGCGCTCGCGATGCCGCACTTCTCGATCAAGCGCCTGCGACTCATCGTTCTCGGAGCGGGGTTGTTGCTACTCCTCGACGTTCTCGCGCAAGACTTCGGCCTTCATCCGTTTTCGCACGTCACGCGGTTCATCACGGGCGCGCTCTTCGCGATTCCGTTCGGCGGAACGCTGGGGCACCTCATCACGCGCGAGCTTCGTGATGGAGCGCCCGCGATCGAAGGTGCGCCGAGATGATGCTGCGAGCTCAGCGCCTCAGTGACTCACGGCGGCGACGAGCGCCACTACGCCGATCGTGACGGCATAGCAAAAGCAGCACACGAATGCGGGCGTGAAGAGCGCGAGAAGTACCTTGCCGACGCTCGTGTTGTGCAAAATGCTCAGTCCGACGACCATCGAGATCAAGTGGCAAATAGGCGCGATGAACATCCCGACGATCGGGATGGCCAGAAGCGCCATCGTTGCTTGCGAATAACCGACGACACGCACGGTCGCGACGTACGGCCGTGAGGCTCCCTTGTAGAGCATCAAAAGGAGGTGAACGATTCCGCCTTGGATCCAAGGTGTCGTGAACGAATTGACCGTGATGATGAGGGGATAAACAATCACCGCGAAGACGCTGAGGAAGCCCATCGCGAGCGCAGCGGGCCCCGCGCCACCGGACGCTTTGCCACCAGCCACGAAGCCGATGGCTCCCATGATGAGATAGGCCGCGCCGAGCTGCAGTCCGAATCCGATAGCCCCAACAGCCGTTCCGGCGACGCCGCCGAGCACGCCGTGGATCGGTTCGTCGATGGCGGCCGCACGTTGGTAGAATTCCGTTGGGGAGAAGCTCACGTCGCGAATCGTGCGGAGGATTCGCGTCGTGATTGGAAGCGACTTGTCTTCCCATTCGACGGTAACGCGCGGGTTGCGCCCGCCGAAGCCGGGAGGAGGGGGACAACCGAAACCGCCACCCGGAGGTCCGCCGTAGCCGCCACCGGGAGGTCCGCCGTAGCCGCCACCACCAGGGGGCGGGCCATATCCTCCGCCGCCGGGCGGGGCTCCGCCGAAGCCACCACCACCGGGAGGACCGCCATATCCCCCGCCTGGAGGTCCATACCCGCCACCGCCGGGTGGACCGAAACCGCCACCACCCGGTGGACCAAAAGGAGGGCTCATCGCCCGCGACGCTATCAGAGCCAATAAATCGCAACCACTCCGCATTTCGTCCTTTGACCGCGCGGAGATGAAGTCGAGGCGGGAGCGAGGTCCACGCCGCAAAGTTGCCACAACGAACCGTGAACGCGCGGTGGTCGGTGTCCAGGTCACCCGCGGAAGTGGGCGTAATCGCACGGTCGAGCGCGCCAAATGTCTTGGCACCTTCGTTGCTTTAAAGAGGGCAGTTCTAAAGGAGAAAAGATCATGTTCCGAATCATTGCGCTCGCAGGTGTTCTCGCTATGTCGGCCGCCGTCTCAGGCTGCACCGTTCAAGCACGACCCGCGACATACGCGGTGACGAGCGCTCCCGTCGCAATCGAGTCGTACCCATCCGACTATTACGAAGGTCGACAGGTCTATTACTACGGCGATCATTGGTACTACCGCGATGGCGGCGCGTGGCGCTACTACCACTCCGAACCCACGGTCCTCTATCAACGCCGCGCGAGGCCCGGGCCGGCATATCACGCGCAGCCCTATAACAATGGTCCGCGCTCCGCACCGCCCGCGTACCGCCCCGCACCTCGCTCGGCGCCACACGCTGCACCGCCCGCCTATCGTCGTTGAATCATTTGCGCCGCCGGCCGTCGAACCAACGGCCGGATGGCACTCCGTAGCGTAAGTCCATTCGAACTACACCAATCTATTGAAACTCTGTCGAGGAACCCAACACATGAATCGAACCCTCTCGCTTATCGCCGCTGCGGCACTTTCCCTCCCGTTCGTGAACGGCTGCATCGTGAGCGACAGCGATCCCGTCTATTACGGAACTGGCACCCTCGTCGTAGACTGGAGCATCGACCTCGCGCAACAGCCCGTCCTGTGCGACCAGTCTGGTGCCTACGACATCACGATTCAGCTAACGGGTCCCTCCGGCGGTACCTTCACGCAAGACTGCGCGGCCTTCGCGACGAGCATCCCTCTCAGCCCCGGCAACTACTCCGGCTCGGCCTTTCTCTCGGACGCGCGAGGTCAGAAGCGCACGACGGCCGTCTCGCTGGGAAGCTTCGCGGTGTACTCGGGCGATGCCTTCACGATCCCGATCGATTTTCCGTCATACTCTTTCTACTGATCTCGATTCTGTCGCATTCGGATGACGCGCCGCTGATCTCGCTTTGCCGGCGTCGCCTGACGCCATCGGTCGGCCAATCATGCTAATAACGCGGGGATGACGTCTCTCGAAAAAGTCGAACGGCTCGTCGTTGGCGCAGGCATTTCAGGGCTCGCGTTCGCGGCATTTTCGAAGTCGCACGGCGCTGATCTTGCGAAGGGCACGGTCGTGCTCGAAGCGGACAAAGAAATCGGCGGATATTGCAAGACGGTGAAGAAGGAGGGGTTCGTCTGGGACTACTCCGGTCACTTCTTCCACTTCAAACACCCCGATATCGAAGCGTGGCTCCGCGAACGCATGCCCGGCCAGCGTATTCGCACGGTCGAGAAGAAGTCGAACATCGCCTACAAGGGCAGCCGCGTCGACTTTCCGTTTCAGAAGAACATCCACCAGCTCCCGCAAGAAGAGTTCATCGACTGTCTGCATGACCTCTTCTTTGCGCGCGCCCCCGAAGAGCTGCTCAAGGGCCGTAAGCCCGTAGGCGCAGGCGCGGAAGTGGCGCGGGGCGGCGAGAGCAACTTCAAAGAGATGCTCTACTCGCGCTTCGGTCGATCGATCGCCGAGAAGTTTCTCATCCCCTACAATGAGAAGCTCTACGCCTGCGATCTCGCCCTCCTCGACAAGAACGCGATGGGAAGATTTTTCCCCCACGCCGACCTCGTCGACATCGTCGCCAACATGAAGGCGGCAGACAACGCGAGCTACAACGCGTCCTTCACCTATCCGGAAGGAGGCGCATTCGAGTACGTGAAAGCGATCGCGTCGGAAGTGCCGACGACGAGCCTGGCGCTCGAAGAGGCGCTCGTCTCGATCGATCTCGATCGCAAAATCGCGAAGACGAGTCGTCGTGAAATTCAGTACGAGAAGCTCGTCTCGTCGATGCCGTTCAATCGCTTGCTCGAAGCGACGAAGACTCCGCACGATCCCGCGATCTTCACGTGGAACCGCGTGCTCGTCTTCAACCTCGGTTTCAACAAGAAGGGCCCGAAGGACATCCATTGGGTCTACTTCCCGGCACGCGAGCGATCGTTTTATCGCATCGGCTTCTACGACAATATTTTCGAAACCGATCGCATGAGCCTTTACGTCGAGGTCGGATTCCCACGCACGGGGCCGATCGACGTCGCCAAAGAGCGTGAGAAGGTGCTCGCAGGACTTCGCGAAGAAGGCATCATTACCGATCACGAGCTCGTTGCTGAGCACAGCGTCGTCATGGATCCCGCTTACGTGCACATCACGGAGGACTCCGTGAAAAAGACGGACGAGCTCAAAGCGGAGCTCGAAAAGAAGGGCGTCTATTCGATCGGCCGCTATGGCGGTTGGACGTACTGCTCCATCGAAGACAACATCGTCGAGGCGCGGGCGCTCGCGAAGAAGTTGGCGTGAGCACGCGTTACGACGTCGTAGTGATCGGCGGAGGCCACAACGGCCTCGTGACCGCGGGCCTTCTTGCGAAACGTGGCAAACGCGTCGTTCTTCTCGAGAGGCGTCACAAGGTCGGCGGAGCAGCCGTCACCGAGACGCCTTGGGGACCCGACTTCAAGATGACGGCGCTTTCCTATGTCGTCAGCTTGATGCCTCCCACGGTCCTCCGCGAGCTCGAGCTCGAGCGATTCGGTTACAAGGTCTATCCGCAGAACGGCTACTTCGCGCCCCGCGTCGATGGTCGCTATCTGGCGATGCCCGAAGACCCGCAGCGCAAGTACGAGCAGATCGCGAAATTCTCGAAGCGCGATGCCGACGCGATGGTGCGTTGGGACGCGTGGCTCGGGAGATTGGGCCATGTTCTTGGCCCACTTCTCGCGGAGATTCCGCCGAATATTGGCTCGCGAAACCTGCGTGACATCTTCTCGCAAGCCGGGCTCGCCTACCGCTTGCGGCATCTCTCGGCGCGAGATCTTGCCGACATCACGCGTCTCATGACGACGAGCATCGCCGATCTCGTGGAAGAGACGTTCGAGTCCGATGCGATGCGTGGCCTTCTCTCGGTGAGCGGCGTCATCGGCACCTGGGCAGGTCCGCGATCGGCGGGGACGGCCTACGTGATGGCGCATCACAAAGTCGGCGATGTCGGCGACGGTACGATGGGCGCTTGGGGATTTCCGGAAGGTGGAATGGGCGGCGTCACGTCGGCGATGCGCCGCGCCGCGGAAGCGTTCGGAGCGACGGTTCGTACCGATGCGGACGTAGTGAAGATTCTCACCGCCAATGGATCGGCGATCGGTGTCGTCCTGAAGGGCGGAGAAGAGATTCACGCGGACCGCATCGTCACGACGACGCACCCAAAAATCACGTTCCTCGATCACCTCGATCGCAAAGATCTTCCAGCAGACTTCGTCGAGTCGATCGAGCGTTGGAAGACGCGCAGCGGCACGGTGAAGGTGAACCTCGCGATCGATCGCTTGCCCGAGTTCCCATCCAAAGCCGGCTTCGATCCCGAAGTGCACGGGGGAACGATCGTCCTCGCGGAGTCGCTCGACGACATCGAAGGCGCGTTCCAAGAAGCCGTCGCTGGGAAGCCCGCCACGAAGCCGTTTGCGGACATCTGCATTCCCTCCGTCTTCGACAAGACGCTGGCACCCGAGGGCAAGCATGTCGTTTCGATGTTCACGCAGTGGGTGCCGCACACGTTTGCTTCGAGCCCAGATCGGGAAGCGTTGGAACGCTACGCCGATCGCGTGATCGATCGCGTCGAGGGAGTTGCTCCCGGCTTCAAGAGCTCCATCCTTCATCGCCAGGTCATCGGCCCGTACGAGATGGAGACGGAGTACGGTCTCGTCGGCGGCAACATCTTCCACGGAGAGCTTTCGTTGAATCAGCTCTTCCACATGCGGCCTGCGCCGGGTTACGCAGACTACCGAACACCGATCCGTCATCTGTATCAGGCGGGATCGGCAACGCATGGCGGCGGGGGAGTGACGGCGATTCCGGCGTTGCAAGTCGTGAAGCAAATTCAAAAAGGCTGAGCGCGCGCGAGACAGAACGTTTAGCGTTGGCGGAATCCGATGGCCCCACGACGCATCTTCTTCTTCGGTTCACTGCTGACGCTCGCACTTTCGGGCGGGCTCTTCGCGATGCACCACGCTTTGTTTTGGATACCGCTCGCCGTCCTCGCGATCGTTCTTCTCGGCGTCTATGACGTGGTGCAAACGAAGCACACGATTCGTCGCAACTTCCCCGTCGTGGGTAGGTTTCGCTACCTCTTCGAGATCGTCCGCCCCGAGCTCCATCAATACTTCATCGAGACCAATAGCTCGGGCAGACCGTTCTCACGAGAGCTGCGATCGCTCGTGTATCAGCGCGCAAAAAACGTGACCGATACGTTGCCTTTCGGTACCGAGAAAGACGTCTATGCCGTCGGCTACGAGTGGATGACACACTCGCTCCTCGCGAAGCATCCGAGTGAAACTGCGCCGCGAGTCCACATCGGTGGACCAGCGTGCAAGCAGCCTTACGACGCCGCGATGCTGAACGTGTCGGCGATGAGCTACGGCTCCTTGAGCAAGAACGCGATCATGGCGCTGAATACTGGCGCCAAGATCGGCGGCTTCTATCACAACACGGGCGAGGGTGGCCTCACGCCCCACCATCTCGAATGCGGTGGAGACATCGTCTGGCAGATCGGTACGGGTTACTTCGGCTGCCGCGACGAGCACGGAGGGTTCTCGCCCGAGCTCTTCCGAGAGCGCGCGCTCCTTCCGAACGTGAAAATGATCGAGATCAAGTTGAGCCAAGGCGCGAAGCCGGGCCACGGCGGAATTCTTCCGGCGAAGAAGGTGACGCCCGAGATCGCGCGCATCCGTCTCGTTCCACTCGGCATCGACATCGTGTCTCCTCCGGGGCACTCTTCTTTCGACACGCCGCTCGGTCTCTGCGCCTTCATCCAAAAGCTCCGCGAGCTGGCGGAGGGAAAGCCCGTGGGCTTCAAGCTCTGCATCGGCAAACGCCGCGAGTTTCTGGCGATCTGCAAAGCGATGGTCGAGACGGGCATCACTCCGGACTTCATCACCGTCGACGGTGGCGAGGGTGGAACGGGCGCAGCGCCCCTCGAGTTCTCGAACGTCGTCGGTACGCCGCTCGATGAAGGCCTCATCTTCGTGCACAACGCGCTCGTCGGAATCGGTGTTCGTGATCGCGTGAAGGTGATCGCCAGCGGCCGCATCGTCACGGGGTTCGACATCGCGCACAAGCTCGCGCTCGGCGCCGACCTCTGCAACAGCGCGCGCGCGATGATGTTCGCGCTCGGCTGTATTCAAGCGCAAAAGTGCAACACCAACGAGTGCCCGACGGGCGTCGCTACGCAAGATCCGCATCTCATGGTCGGTCTCGTCGTCTCCGACAAAGCGCAGCGCGTAGCGAACTTTCAGCGCAATACCGTGCGCGCGTTCACCGAGCTTCTCGCCGCGGTCGGTCTCGATCGTCCAGAAGAGCTCGAGCCATGGCACATTCTGCGGCGCACGAGCGCCAACGACGTGAAGCATTATGGCGAGATCTACGAATACCTCGCGCCTTCGGCACTCCTCACCGAGCCCTTGCCGCGCTCCTTTGCGCGCGCGTGGAATTCCGCGAGCGCGGGCACGTTTCATTCGGTAGCGAAGTCCTGAGAGGCCTGGGTTGGAGTGTAGTTAGAGCCCTAGCGAGACCTGACGAAGTTCGTGTAGCGTGCGCCGCATGAAGCGCATCTCTTTGCTCTCCCTCGCCGTCGCACTCAGTGGAACCGTTGCCTGCGGTGGCGATCCCGAGCCCGTTGCGCCGAAGGTTCCCGAGAAGCAGGCACCCGTTCGGACGATGGTGGATGAAGGCGACTTCGTCGTCACGCGCGACCGGAGTCCGTTCGGGAACGAGCATGTGAAGGTGGAGCGCGAGGACGGTGCGCTCGTCGTCAGCCTCAGCGCAAAGCACGAGATGGCCGGCAGCAAGCTCAGCTCGACGGGGGAGCTTCGCTACGCGAAAGATTTGAGGCCGGAGAGCTCGACCATCGACATCGACATCGCCGGGAAGAAGACCAGCGCGACCCTCGAGCGCACGAAAGAGGGGCTCGTAGTGAAGGCGAGCCAGGACGGCGCGGGCGACACCTTGAAAGAGACGAAGCCGTCTGCGCTGTACATTCCTTCGCCGTTCATCGCGGGCTTCGTTCCCCTTTGCGACAAGCTGTTCGAGACGGGCGAGAGCTACGTCGAGTTCCCCGGCAGTGAAGTGAAGGTCCTTCTCCGCAAGTCGCTCGTGGGGAGCGGCATCCGTGTGCTCGTTCTCGACCGCGGCGGGATGCAGCGGACCGAAGTCGCTTGCAAGGGCGACAAGCTCGTCGCAGTGCGCATCCCCGCGCAGAGCGTCGAAGCGGCGCGTACGGGCGAAGAAAAGACGCTCGATGCCGTGCGTGACGCGTTCGCGCGAAAGAAGCCCGAGCTCCCCGCGACATTGACCGAGGAACAGGTGTCCGTCGTCTCGCCGAAAAAAGATGGTGAAGACGAGGCGAAGCTCGCCTGCAGTCTCGTTCTTCCGAAGGAACCAGCAAAAGATGGCAAGGCACTCCCTGCCGTGGTCTTCGTGACGGGATCCGGACCGCAAGATCGCGACGAAGACACGATGGGCGATGCGCTCACCTTCGCGCTCTTCAAGCACCTTGCAATTCGTCTCGGCGAAGCGGGGATCGCTTCGCTTCGTTGCGACGACCGAGGTGTCGGAGAGTCCAGCGGCGACTTCAAGAAGGCGATCTTGCCGACCTTCGCGCGCGACACGAAAGCGAAGCTC
>JAHFDV010000014.1:1605-31000 GCA_023248815.1 Myxococcales bacterium | reverse complement strand
CGCCCACCGAGAACATCAACGATCTTTTGAAGCAAGCCGAGCGTGCGCTCGAACGCGGAAATCCGCGCGGTGCGCTCGATCTCAGCGAGCGAGCCGCAGAGATCGCCCCCGGACGGGCACGTCCTTGGATGCTCCTCGGCGCGGCCTACGATTCATTGGGCCAGCGCTCCAAAGCGATCTCGGCGTATCGCAAGTGTGCATCGGCGACCGGGCCCGAAGCGCACGAGTGCCGCGGCCTCATCTCCCGGTAACGGCTCGCTCCTTGCCGCGCATCCGCGGATCGACGATCGAATAGAGCGAATCGGCAAAGAGGTTCGAGAGCACGATTGCGATCGACGTGACGAGCACCGTCCCGAGAAGCAGGGGACCGTCACGATCGAGAAGGGCACTCACCGAGAGCGCCGCTACTCCCGGCCACCGGAAGAGAGACTCCGTGACGACCGCGCCGCCGATGAGCGTTCCGAGATCGAGCGCAATCACAGTAACGAGCGGAATCGCCGCATTTCGGAGCGCATGTACGAGAACGACGCGCGTGCGTGCGGCGCCTTTGGCGCGTGCCGAGCGCGCGTAGTCTTCGCCGAGCGCATTCTGAAGCTCGCTTCGCGCCATTCGATAGAATCCGATGCCGCCATAGATGCCGAGCGTGAGAGCGGGAAGAACGATTGCGTGGGCACGCGCGAGAAACGTCTCGCCGAAGCCGTCGATCGGCAGCCAGGCGAGGCGGTACGCGAAGATATATTGCAGGACGATGCCGAGCACGAAGGTGGGGACGCTGAGCCCGACGGCGCTTCCGCGGTAGAGCGCGCGATCGACACGGCCATTCGGTGTGAGCGTTCCCCAAAGAGCGAGTCCAAGTCCCACCAGCAATTGAACGAACAGTGCCGCGATCGCCAGCGCGATCGAACGGGGAAAGCGCTCGGCAATCAGCACCGCCACGGGTCGCCGCATTTGATAGCTACGCCCCAGATCGAAATGGACGGGCCCGAGCGTTCCACAATTCTTGTGCGCTTCCGACGGAGGAGCCGCAGCAAGGTCGAGGCTCGCGCCGGACTCGGTCGAGACGTGGACGAGGCGACGAAGGTAGCTCGTGTATTGCACTAGGACCGGCCGATCGAGTCCCAATTGGAGGCGGATTCGCTCGACATCTTTGGGGCGCGCCTGTGGGCCGGCAACGAGCCTCGCAGGATCCGAAGGCAACACCTGGCTCACGAAGAACGTCGCACTCACGACCGCGAAGAGCACGAGGAGCGTCGAGAGAATCCGCCGCAAGAATCGCGTCATTGCGTCGCCCCGCGATCCAGCCAAATCGACTTGTAGTCGCGTGCCCATGTCGGATGCGGCCGATAGCCACGTACGTAACCATGCGTTGCATTGAGAAGGCGGTAGCTCTCGACGAACGCCCAGGGCGCATCCTCGACGAGAATTTGCGAGAGCTGATCGTAGATCTTCTGGCGCTTCTCACGATCCAGCTCGCGTCGTGCGTCGTCGACGAGCGAATCGAATTTCGGATTATTGTAGAATGCAGCATTCGAGCCGCCAGAATCTGCGATGGAGCGCGAAGTGAGGAGCGCCTCGTAAAAGTCGTAGGCCTCTGGGAAGTCCGCGCTCCAAGCTTGTTCGCTCAGCGCAACGGACTTTCGCTGGGAGGTCATCGCGAGATACGTGGGGAAGCTCACGAGTGCGATTTCCATACGGATCCCGATCTCGGCGAGATCTTGCTGGAGCAGCTGTGCCTCGAGCTCGATCAGTCCTTGGCGATATCCGACGAAGCGAATCGTTTCTGGATAACCGCCTTTTTTCGTGACCGGATCGAATGGGTAACCCGCGCGCTTCATGTGCTCGAGCGCGGCTGCTCGGTCGAAGGTCTGGGCGGCTGCCCGCGGATTGAAACCGTCCACGCCCTGCGGGATCGCCTGGCCGAGAATCGTGAGCTGCGTCGGCTTGAGCAATCGATAGTGCTCGCGATTCACGGCTGATGCGACCGCGCGCCGTACTTCGACGTTGTCGAAGGGAGCCATCTCCGTGTTCATCGCGAAGCCGCCCATCGAATGCGGCGGCTCATAGAAGAGATTGTCTTTCCAGCGCGGATCGCGCAGCCACTGGAGGCCGACGCCATTCGAAATGTCGCGGAAGATGTCGATCTCGCCGCGCCGAAACCTGAGCGCCTGCGAGACGGGGTTCACGTTGAAGAGCATCGTGACGCGATCGAGATAGGGGAGCCCCTTGCGAAAGTAGTCTTTGTTGCGCACGATCGTGACGCTCCGACCGCGATCCCAGCCGCCCGCTTCGAGCTTGAAAGGTCCCGCGCCGCACGGAAGCCACGTGTCCGAATACGTCGCGCCCGCGTTCGCGCAAACGGGTCGCAAGTTCGTGAGCGCCAACAAGGGGAGCATCGTCGCGTCCGGCTCGCTCAAGTGAATGACGACGGTGCGGTCGTCGGGCGCGGTCGCCCCCACGAGATGGGGCGTCTTCTTGTTTTGAAAGTCGTCGAATCCCTCGATGCGCCGGAAGAAACTCGCAAAGGGATTCGGAGTGTCGGCGTGCAAGGCGCGCTCGATCGAGCGAACGACATCGCGCGCGAAGAGCTCGTTGCCGTCGTGGAAGAGCACGCCGCTTCGCAAATGAAAGGTGTAGGTCGTTCCATCTTTCGAGAGCTCGTAGCTTTCGGCGAGGTCCGGCACGATCGCGCCTTTGTCGTCGAAGTCGATGAGGCCCGCAAAAACGGCCTCGTCGATCTCGGCTGCGAGCGCATCTGCCGCCGCCTGCGGATCGAGCCCTCGGATGTTTGCGAAGGTCGCGACCGTGAGCGTTCCGCCATAGCGCGGCTCGTCACCCGTCCCGGCGCGAGGAATGGGCGTCGACGGGGGCTCGCTGCACGCAAGGCCGAGGAACAGGAACGAGCCGAGTGCGAGCCTATTCATCGCACGCTGCCTTCGCCGAGGACCCTCTTCTCGAGCCCTTCGCCGGAAAGATGAAGCGCCAACACCGAGAGCGAAATCGTGATCGCTGGCGCTGCGAGAATCCAAGGGTAATTGGTCACTACGTCTTGCCCCTCGAAGAGCATGTAGCCGAGGGTCGGAGATGGTGGCGCGATGCCTGCGCCGAGATAGCTGAGAACGCTGTCGGCCATCATCATCTGCGGCGTCGCGATTGCGAAGAGGACGAACATCGTCGGCACGAGGTTGGGCAGAAGGTGACGAAGGATGAGGCGGCCGCCTTCTGCGCCGATCGAAGCGGACGCCAACATGAAGTCGCGCGCGCGGAGCTGAATGGTCTTTGCCCGAACGATGCGAGCAATCGAGAGCCAGCCCGTGACGCCGAGAAGTAGAAGGACCGTCGTCGCATCCGTCTTCGTCGTCACGACTCCGAGCGCCATCACGAGGAGGAGAAAGGGGAAGGAGAGCCCGACGTCGACGAGGCGCATCAAGAGCGAGTCGAGAAAGCGACCTTCGAAGTACCCGGCGATGAGCCCTACGAAGCTGCCGATGACGACCGCGAGGGCACTCGCCGAGATCGCGATGTAAAAGGAGAGCCGCGCTCCGAGTGCGAGACGCACCGCTTCGTCGCGAAAGAGGCGATCGGTGCCGAGAAAGAATCCGTGGAGGGGTGGCACGGGCTCTCCATCCGGCGACGCGCCGCGGTCGAAGTTGCTGGTGAAGGCGTCGTGAGGGGAAAGCGCTGGATAGAAGAGTGCAAAGAGCACGAGGAGCGCGAAGAGTGCGACCCCGATCGTGAAAGACCATTCGCGCGGCCTGCGCGCGGCGGTGGCGAGCGCCGTCATGCCTTTTTCTCCGGGCGCGTGGAGACTCGTGAGGTCGAAGGGCGCGTCGACGCTCTCGGAAGGGGCGGCTTGAGAAAGGCGAGAACAGAGCTCACGAATGCTTCGGGCACCTCTTCTTGCGGCGTATGCCCCGCATCGAGTACGTCGAATCGCGCGCCGGAGAGCTCGCGAACGATGCGGCGTCCATGTTCGAGCGGGGAAACGCGGTCTGTCGCGCCCCAGACGACGAGTGCAGGCGCGCGCACGAGAGGGACGCAAGCGATGCTGGAACGCAGATCGCGCGTATTCGCAAGCGTCGCCGCCGTCGAGCTGCGCGCGCTCGGTCGACTGAAACGTGAAAACTGCGCTTGAAGGCGCTCCTCCGGAGGAACTTGCCCCGCATGCCGCAGCGCGCTTCGTTGAAACGTGAGAAAGAGGCGCCGCCCGAGGAGCTGCTTCACGAAGAACGTGCCGACCACGGGCGCGCTTCCGATGCGCGCGAGGCCGCGCTGCGTTTCATAGACGAGAGGAGATACGAGGACGAGACGCTCGACGAGATCAGCGTGGCGCGACGCGATGTGGAGCGCGATGGTGCCGCCGAGGCCGTGACCGCAGAGCGAGAAGCGCATCGCGCCGCGACTTGCGGCAACGTCGAGCACGATGTCGACGAAGGAAGGGAAGTCGTAGGAGAAGCGAGTTTCGGGAAGCTGCTCGCTGTCTCCGAAGCCCGGCAGATCGAGCGTGATGACTCGAAATTCGCGCGCGAGGGAAGCAGCAACATCTGCCCACGTATCTGCGTCGGAGAAAATGTCGTGCAGGAGGAGGAGGGGAGGACCGTCTCCTTTCTCGTAAACTCGTACGCGCCGACCATGCGCGATGACGTCGTGGGCGACAGCTCCTTCGAACACCGCGGGGGACGCTACCACTCACGCGAGACCGCCGTCTTCAATATGTGCGGTCTACAACCAAACAGCCGATCAATGATCGCGCTGCCAGAATGTTGTGCGCATGGACTCACTCCATCCCACATGGACCCTCATTGTAACTTATGGAGATTGTTTTGGTTCTCGCCGACCAAATTCGGTGAGGCGCGTTCAAAAACGATCGATTGGGTGTGACATATTATGTCACGTCATGGAGCTAAGTGCGCGAACTTGTTCCATGATGGAAACGCTACAAAAAAAACCATGCGAAGGCGTTGACGCTCTTTATTTTGCTGGAATATGTTGCGACACGTTCGATGGAGTGGGGCGCTGTAGCGCTCGCGTTGGACGGGAGATCGAAGCCGAAACTAACCTCCAAGGGTCGCCGATATCGGCGGGTCTTGAGTGAGGTAGGCGGCGCTCGGCTTCGAGGAAAAAGAGCGGTTTCCTGTGGTTGCGTGTGGGTGCGTACACGTTCAGCCGAGGAGTGGTTTGTCTTGAGTGTTGTGCAACGGGAACGGAGGGTCTGATGAATGCTAAGGGTGCGCTGAACGTGGAAGAAGTGGTCGAAGTCGATGAGACGGGCGTCGAGCCCCTCGAGACGATTGAAACGACCGAGGGGGACACTTCGACGATGACGCGCGAGCAGCGCCGTTCGCGCCGCAAGCGCGCGGTGCGTGCACGCACGATCAGCGTGAAGCGCATGACGAAGCGCGAGCTCGAGCTCGGCCGTCTGCTGTACCCGGAGGTCGACTACGAGAAGCCCCGCACGCGCTCTGAATGCGCCGAGGGCGCGCGCCCTTGCCCCTACGTTTCCTGTAAGCACCATCTCTTCTTGGACGTGTCTGCACGCACGGGCGCCATCAAGCTCAACTTCCCGGACCTCGAAGTTTGGGACATGAAAGAGACCTGCGCTCTTGACGTCGCCGATCGTGGCGGGACAACGCTCGAAGACGTGGGCGCGATCATGAACCTCACGCGTGAGCGCATTCGTCAGGTCGAAGTGAAGGGCCTCGCCAAGCTCGAAGCTCTCCGCGAAATGGAGTCGCTCCGCGACTACGTCGACGTCGGCCCCGTCGGCAAGCGCCGCCTCCCGGTGCTCACGTCGAAAGACCTCGGCGACGAGGACGAAGTGGAAGCGAAGGACGACATCGACGAAGAGCTCGATGCCGCCGACGCCGCCGAAGCCAAAAAAATCTCGAGCTGGGCCACGAGCGACACCAAAGAAGAGTTCGACGTCGAAGTCTTCGCCGGTCCCGAGCTGGACGCTGAGTAAAGCGAGCGGAGTAGAGACACGGTTAGGACCGAATTCATCGCCTCGACGGGGCGAAGGCGATGAATTCAATCCTTCACCTTCGTCGTTCTCTGTCCGCACGAACCTGTGTTTGTTTTGCGAACTCCGTTCGCGGGGGACGCTGCCCAGCTTGCTTTGACGAAGTCGTTCGCCGAGTTTGAGAGGGCAGCGCTCGAAAAAGTTTTTTCTTAGCTTGGCGGTGCTGACGCAGCGCACTTTTTCTCAAGGGGTAGCTTAACGAAGCGCGCGGCTCGAAAGGGTCAGCGCGCTTCATATTTTTGTCCCATAATCGCGCGCGCAATGCCCATCGCGCTTCTCTCCGTCACCGACAAGACCGATCTCGTTCCCTTCGCGCGGGAGCTCGTCACGCTGGGATTCGAGATCCTTTCGAGCGGCGGCACGGCGCGCGCATTGCGCGACGAGGACGTGCCAGTGACCACCGTCGAGGATTACACGGGCTCGCCCGAGGTGATGGACGGGCGCGTGAAAACGCTTCATCCGCGCGTGCACGGAGGCATTCTGAGCCGCGGCGAGCGTGACGAGGGAGAGCTCGAGCGACTCGGCGGCCGCGCGATCGACCTCGTCGTCGTGAACCTCTATCCGTTCGAGACCGTTCTTGCGCGTCCCGAGGCGACGCCCGAACAGCTGATCGAGAACATCGACATTGGCGGTCCTTCGATGATTCGTTCGGCTGCCAAGAACCACGCACGTGTCACCGTCGTCGTCGACTCCAGCGACTACCCCGCAGTGCTGCGCGAGCTCCGAGAGCATCGCGCGGTGAGCATCGCCACGCGAAGAAGGCTCGCCGCGAAGGCCTTTGCACGAACGGCGGCCTACGACGGAGCGATCGCGGGCGCTCTGTCTTCGAAGCGTGTCGACGAGCACGAAGCCGACGCCGCGAGATTTCTCTCGCTCTCATACGAGCGCGGGTATTCGCTGCGCTACGGCGAAAATCCGCACCAGAAGGCCTCGTTCTACGTCGACGCGAATGCCAAAGGCGCATCGCTGGCGCACGCATCTTCACTCGGCGCCGAAGGCAAGGAGCTCAGCTACAACAATTTTCTCGACGCGGATGCGGCGATGAAGCTCGCCTACGATTTTTTGCTGCCTGCGGCGGCCGTGATCAAGCACACCAATCCTTGCGGTGTAAGCCTCGGGAACAACATCGAAGAGGCGTACTTGCTCGCACGCGAGGCGGACCGCATCAGCGCGTTCGGCGGCATCGTCGCGCTCAATCGCGAGGTCGACGAGGCGACGGCGAAGCTCCTCCACGAGACGTTTCTCGAGTGCGTCATCGCGCCGAGTTACGCGAAAGGCGCGCTCGAGCTATTGCGCACGAAAAAGAACCTGAGAATTCTCGCGACGCAAGGCACCACGATCGCACCTTCCACGGAGGTGCGGTCGATCGCCGGTGGCGTTCTCGTCCAAGCGATCGATCGCGTGGCCTCCGACGAGATGAAGGCTGCGCGCGTCGTCACGAAGCGTGCTCCAACCGAAAGCGAAATGAATTCGCTCGGTTTCGTTTGGACCGTGACCAAACACGTGAAGTCGAATGCGATCGTCCTCGCGAGTGATCGCACGACGGTTGGCGTGGGTGCCGGGCAAATGTCGCGCATCGATTCGGTTAGGATCGCGTGCGAGAAGGCGGGCGAGAAAGCAAAGGGCGCCGTTCTCGGATCGGACGCATTCTTCCCGTTCCCAGACGGCGTGGAGCTCGCGGCGCGCGCCGGGGTCGTCGCGATCGCGCAGCCGGGAGGAAGCGTGAAAGATCCCGAAGTGATCGCCGCCGCGGACCGCTTGGGCATCGCGATGGTGTTCACGGGCTTCCGGCACTTCAAGCACTGATTGCGGAAGAATTTCTCTCCGATCGGTCGCGATAAGGGCCATCCCGCGGCGGATCGAGATGATTTTTCGGACGGCCAAAAGTTGGCCCGGCTTCCATAAGCGTGCGACTCCCTCCCGTGACCGGGTCGAAGGGAGCATCGAACATGCAAGGAATTCGAGAACGATGCAGTGTCTGTAGTGGGGAGTTCGACGTCCAATTTTCCTATCAAATGGAAGAGCGCGACGGCGGCTTCGCATTCTTCTGCTCGCAGGGCTGCCAAGGCAAAGCCCTCCGCGGCGAGACGTCTGGCGGAGTAACCTGCGCAGCCTGCAACAAAGTCTTCTACGCCGAGCTCGTTTCGCAAGTCGTGCGAACGGGCAAAGGACGCAGCTACGCGTGCTCGGACGAGTGTCGCGAGCAAGTGCTCCTCGAGGAAGGCGGCGTTCGCCTCGGAAGCATCCATGCGGCGACGCTTCCTCCCGTGACGATCGAAGTCGCGCGTGAAGTGACGCCGATGCCCTCCACGGTGGCATCTCCCGTTGCCACGCCGACGACATCTACGACTGCCGTAGCCCCCGCTGCGACGACGACGACCTCATTCGCGACGCCGACGCCGAGCGCGGTGAAGACGCCGGCGCCCGCGCGCGTCTCGCGATCCCTTGCGAGCCCGAAGCATCTTGCGATCTTCAATCACAAGGGCGGAACCGGAAAGACGACGACCAGCGTGAGCCTCGCGGCAGGCCTCGCAGAGCGCGGCTACAAGGTGCTTCTCGTCGCCACGGATTCCCAAGGCAACGTCGGCGTTTCGCTGAACCTCAAGACGAAGCTCTCGCTGTATCACGTGCTCGTCATGGGAATGGCGCCAGCGCAGGTCGCGGTGAACGTGCGCCCCAACTTCGACGTCATCGTCGCGAACGAGACCCTTGCTGCGGCCGAGCTCTACCTCGCGGGCCGAACGAATCGCGATCGCGTGTTGCGTGAGCGTCTCATCAAGGTCGCGGGCGACTACGACGTAGTGCTCGTAGACTGCTCCCCCTCGCTCTCGCTCTTGAACCAAAATGCGCTGGTCTTCGCAGACGGCGTGCTCGTGCCGGTCGCCTGTGACTTCCTTTCGATCGTCGGTGTTCGTCAGGTCGTACGCACGGTGAAGAACGTGAACTCGCTCTTACGTCACCCCGTGCAAATCCACGGCGTGCTCCCCACGTTTTACGATGCGCGCGCGCGGATCGCCCGTGAGGCTCACGAGACCTTGCAAGCGCACTTCGGTGATCGCTGCTTTGCGCCCATCCGCGCGGCCACGCGCTTGAAAGAAGCGCCATCCGTCGGAAAAACGATCTTCGAATATGCGCCCGACTCCAATGCGGCTGCAGATTATCGAAGCGTCGTCGAGCGCATCATCTCGGGAGCAGTCGCTCCTGTCAGTGAAAGCACCGAAGGCCCTTCCTCGGCCTCCGAGACCAATCTCAAAGTGTCAGAGAAATTTTCACTCGTCTCCTGACGAGTGCCCACTAGCAGCAATTAGGAGAATCAAATGGAAGACGAACGACAAGGCGTGGCACGGCTCCTCGACCGAGAAGAAATCGAAGGCGTGCTTTCGGGCAGCTACTATCGCCCCGAGCAGAAGACCGGACTCGCCGACAGTGGCGTTCATCCCGTGGCGAAAGCCGACAAGCCGCTCCACTACAAGGTGATCTGCATCTCGATGTACACGAAGGATCTCGAGCATCTCGACGAGCTCGTCGATCAGCTCAAGGCACGTGGCATGACGAAGGCGAATCGCAGCGCGCTCATCCGCGCAGCGCTCGACCAAGTCGATCTCGACAAAGTTCCGCGCGGGATCTGACCCTAGCTCAAGTTTCGAACCGACCGAGGCCCTTCGGCGGTTCGAGTTTCTTGCGCGAGCCGAACATCGAAAAGGCGAGGCTCGCCAGCGCGACGATGAAGGGCAGCATGGTCAGCGCGTCACCGACGACGCGACCGGCTCCTTGAAAGACGATCTGGCACGCGTCGAGGATCGCGAAGCAGATCGAGAACACGGCCGCGCGCCGGAAGTTCCAACCGGAGAGAATGACGATCGCGATCGCGAGAAAGCCGCGGCCGTTGGTCATGCCGGATTGAAATTGATGCATGTCTTGCGCGAGCGAAGCTCCACCGAGAGCCGCGAGCGCTCCGCCGATGGTGGCGGCGACCAGGCGGGCCTTGGGGACGTCGACGCCGAGTGAACGCGCCGCGACGGGCTCATCGCCTGCCGCGCGGATGGCGAGACTTCGCGTGGTTCGCGCAAGGAGCCACGGCACCAACAAGAGGAGGGCGATCGCAAGGATGGTCGTCGGATGCACTACGGCACGCAGGATCGAATGGACGCCATCGTTGCCCTCGAACCACCGAAAGCCCGTGATCGAGGGCGAATTCGACGTCGAACGATAAAGCGTCCGCAACGCCACGCGCGTGCCGCCGAGCGCGAAGAGATTGATCGCGAGGCCGGAGATCACACCATCGACTCGGAAGACGGCGACGAGCGCCCCATGAACGAGCCCGACGAAGGCTCCCATCGCGAGGGCCGCGAGAAGACCCACCCAAGGGCTGCCCGTAGCGAGCTCGGCAACGACGCAGGCGAGCCCACCGAGGAGCATCAAGCCTTCGATACCGATTTGAATCACACCACTACGTTCCGTGAGGATGCCGCCCATGGCGCCGAGCACGTAGGGGATGCATGTGCGCACGATCTGCGCGAGCACGAAGGCGGAGAACAAGGTCGCGAAGAAGCTCATGACTTTCGCCACCTGATCTTGCCGATGATGCTCCAGCTTTCGCCCGTGAGCAGTGCCACGAAGACGATGATGCCCGCCTCGAAGAGCTGCAGTATTTCTCGCGGCAAGAGCGCGTTGATCGCGAGCCCGCCTTGCGAGAGCGTGCCGAAAAGCAGCGCCGCGACGATGAGCCCGACCGCCGACTCACCTCCGAGAAGCGCCACCCCGATCCCGGCGAACCCCGCGCCCGCACCGAGCCCTTGTTCGTAATAACCCTTGTATCCTGCAACCGTCGCCAGGCCCACGAGACCGGCAAGCGCCCCCGACACGAGCATCGCTTGCGCGAGTCTCCGATCGACGGAGATGCCTACTTTCGCCGAGGCTACGCGGTTTTCACGAACGAACATCCATTCGCGCGCGATGCGGGAGCGGCGCAGAAAGGCATCGACCGCGAAGGCGACGGCGATCGCAAAAGGGAGTGCAACGGACACCGCGCTGCCGTGAAGGCTGGGGATGATGACGTCGAGCCTTGGCAGCGTGGCGCGCATCGGACGCGTGTGCGAAGAGTCGGTCTCGGCGAGGCCCGCGTGAAGAAGCAGCGCGACGAGGGGATCTGCGAGGCGGTTCATGAGGATGGTCGCGAGGAGAGACAAGCCTCCACCCGCGCGTCGTGAGAGGATCGCCGGAACGGCTGCAAAGAGCGCTCCCGAGAGCGCCGCAACGACGACGAGGAGGATCCAGGAAAACGGATTTTGCGGAAGGACTACCCCTACTGCACCCACGGCGATGCTCGCGACCGCCAACTGTCCTTCAGCGCCGACATTGAAGAGACCTGCGCGAAGTGCGACGCGAACCGCAAGGCCCGTCAGCAAGAGCGGCGTCGCTTTGAACAAGATCTGACCGATGCCGTAGGTCGTGCCCCACGTACCCTGCGCGAACGCGGCAACGACTTCGAAGGGAGCGTGTCCGTATGCGAGCGCGAAGAGGTCGAGCGCGAGCCAGCTGACGAGCAGACAGAAGCAGAATGCGTACGGACGGCTCACGAGGCCTCACTACCCAGCATGGCGCGGCCGATCTCCTCGTCCGTCGCGGTGTTTGGCAGCTCGGCGACGATTCGCCCTCCGCGGAGCACGATGATGCGCGTCGCGAGCTCCCGCAGCTCGTCGAGATCGTAGCTCACGAGAACGGCGCCCTTCGCTTCGCCGATCGCGTCGAGTAGCCGTTCGTGAATGTCCGCGCGCGCTGCAAAGTCCACGCCGCGCGTCGGGTGCGCGAGGAGTACGAGCTCTGCGCCTTCCTCGAGCGCAGCGATCGCACGTGAGACGAGGATCTTCTGCTGATTACCGCCCGACAACGATGCTGCAGACGCGCTGGGAGTCGCAGGCACGATCGACTGCATGCGAGATGTCGCAAGCGATCGAAGCGCATCTTCGCGAATCAATCCGTGCTTCGAGACGCGTTCGAGCTCGCCGAGCACGAGATTCTCGGCGACCGAGGCCGAGAGCACGAGTCCGTCCCGATGACGGTCCTCCGCGACCTCGGCGACGCGCGAGGAAGCCCCTTCCTTTTGTGCGATGTCGACGCTCCCTTGCGTGAGGGGCACTTCTCCGAGAATGACGTGGAAGAGGTCGCGTTGACCGTTTCCTTCGATCCCCGCGACTCCCAAGATCTCGCCCTCGGCGACCTCTAGCGTGACGTCGCGCAAGGGGCCTGCGCTCACGTTCTTCACGCGAAGCACGATTCTTTTGCCTGCAGGATGTGGTGCGCGTCGCATGGACGAGATCGAGGCAGCATTCCCGATCATCGCGCCGCGAATGGCGTCTGCGGTCTTTTCGTTTCGCTCGAAGATAGGGAAAGCTTCGACGAAGTGACCTTTTTTGAGCACCACGGCGCGATCGGCGTGTTGCACGATCTCACTGAGCTTGTGCGTGACGACGATGATCGTCTTTCCTTCGCTCGCGAGTTCGCGAAGGCGCTCGTAGAGAGCGGTCACGCGGGGAGGCGCAAGGGCCGCGGTCGGCTCGTCGAGCACGAGGATCTGCGTGTGGCGAAGAAGCAGCCGCGCGATCTCGAGCGTCTGCCGATCTTCGAGCGCAAGGTCGCCGGCGCGAGAGCCCAGCGGTAGCTCGCGTCCCAATTTTCGCAATGCTTCCTCGGCACGTTCTCGCCCTTCGTTCTCCCGTACGAAGCCACGTTCGGCGAACTCGCTGCCGACGAGAAGATTCTCGAGAACCGTGAGCTCGTCCAAAATCGAGAAGTGCTGCTGCACCATTCCGAGACCGAGAGCAGATGCGCCACGGGGAGTGAACGCGGAGAGCGCATGTCCGGAGATCGTCACCGAGCCCTTGTCGGGAACGATGACTCCGGCGGTGATGCGGAGCAGGGTGGTCTTGCCGGCGCCGTTCTCTCCGACGACCGCATGAATCTTTCCCGCCTCGAAAGAGACCGACACGCCATCGAGCGAGACGCAGTCGCCGTAGCGCTTCGAGATGTCGTGAACCTCGAGCGCGAAGGGAGGCATGGGTCTTCGGCGAGCCGGGGGTTCGAATTGCCCCTCGCGCCATCGAGCGCGTGTGGGCGATACGGGATTTAGTGGAGCCACCTTCGAGACTTGAACTCGAGACCTACGGTTTACGAAACCGTTGCTCTACCACTGAGCTAAGGTGGCGAAACGAAGCCCGGACCTTATTCGCGTTGCGGAGGACGTCAAGCGAAGAACGCCTCTCGCTGAGCGACTTCCTCTCGAAAGCGACGGGACCGGGCCTCGCAAAATCAGGCGCGTAGCTGTTTCACTGCCGCCGTGACGTCCTTGCCGTCCACTACGGCTCCCGCGGCCTTGAGCTGCTTCATGGCGATGCCTGTCGCTTGTCCGTCGTTCGCGGCCGCGCGAATGGCGTCTTTTTGAGCCGCTAGCGCCGCGAGGATCTCCTCGACCCCGAGCGATTTTGGAAGAAGCGAGCGCAGCGTCTCGAGCTCGTGGCGCAGCGCCGTATTCGCGGCTTCGTCCGTCGAGAGGCCGAGCGTCTCTTCATTCGACTTCACGAGCTTGCGAACGGCGGCAGCCGAGATTTCGTCGGTCGCCTTTTCTGCGCCCGCTCGTTCGACGGCCATCTGAATCTCGCCGAGCGCGAGGCGCAGCACGTCTCGTGCAACGGCATCTCCACCTTTGGCAGCTTCGAGGGCTTTGCGTTTGATTTCGTCGATGATCATTCTCGTAGATGTAGCGATGATCGCGCCGCTCTGCACCCCCAACGGCGCTTACTTGCTCGGACGACGATGATCCGTGATCCAGAGTATCGTGCTCGCGACCGCCACGAGCGCACCGATCCCGAGGCTGACGTTGGTGAGGCTGCGGTCGCGATAGAAGTCCGAGCGGGCGTCTGCCGTGCCCGAATCGCGCCATCGATCGCGGTCTCCGAGCGCCGATACTCCGAAGTACGTCGCGCTTCCGAAGGCGACCGCCGCTACCCCGAACCCCACGAGGCTAATCGTCGGGGGTGCCCCCGAGCCCTTCGTCGTCTCTCCCTCTTCTTTGGAGGCGCGGAGCACGTTCGATCGCGTCGTCGCGGTTTCGGAGTCCGTACCCGCGGTGGACCGGGTGTCGCGGAAGCCGAGCTTGTCACCTTGAAGTGCGAGCTGCCGACGTTCGATCGCGCCCGCGCGGACGTTCGACGTCCATGAAAATGATCGCGAACCGTTGTTGGCTTCGAAAGAGTGAGCTCCCGGAGCAAGGCGAAGCAGTGTCGGAAGCGTCCGCGCTTCGAGTCCGTCTACGCGCACGCTCATCGGTCCCGCGAACGTGACCTCCACGGTCCCGACGAGCGGCGTCACCTTGTCGAGGCGCTCGCTCGCTTGCGCGCGCGTGGCCGCGTCGATGTCGGGGAAGGCGAGGGCACGGTCGCATGCAGCGGCAGCACGCACGGGATCGCCCGAGAGAATCCACGCCTCGGCGGCGTTCACCCACGGCGACGGATGCGGCACGTAGGCGGCCGATTGCTCGAATGCGGACGCCGCCGCGGAATAGCTCTTTCGCGCGAAAGCCTCTCGCGCCTGATCGAAGAGCGTTCTCGCGAGCTCGATCGACCGCGGATCACGCGCGCGCTCGACGGCGGGCTCGGTCGAGCTCTGCGCGGCCCCGCTTCCTGCGATGAAGACAACGAACGCCGCCGTGGCGATCGCCGTCGTTCTTGGGCGAGCGAGAGTCTTCACTGTGAAGGCTCTCCGCGCGTCTTGCGACCTTCGATCTTCGTGGCGATTCGATAAAATGTGGGGCGCGCGATTTGCGCGAACTCCGCGGCGCGCGAGATCACGCCGTCTGCGCGAGCAAGAACGCGCGGAAAATATTCGGCTTCGAATCTCTCGAGAAGAATGCGCCGCGCATCGTGATACGGAAGCTCGAGCAACGCCGGGTCCGTCAATCCCGCCCCCTCGCTCACGGTCGCGGTGCCTTGCGAGGCTGCCTTCGCGGCGAACGGCGCATCGAAAAGGTCGCCATCCGAGAATCCGAGGTGTGCGTAACGTTGAACGACGTTCTTCAGCTCGCGCACGTTCCCCGGCCACGAATAAGAACGGAGAAGCGCGAGCACGTCGGCGGGAAGATCGGCGCTCTGGTCTTGCAATGCAGCGCGATAGAAAAGGGTCGCCAAGACTTCCACGTCTTCGGAGCGATCTCGTAGCGCGGGAATCGCCACGCGCGCGACGGCGAGTCGATAATAGAGATCTTGCCGAAAGGCTCCGCGTTGCACTTCTGCAGAGAGCGAGCGGTTCGTCGCGGCGATGACCCGGATGTCGAGCTTCTTGTAAGTGTTGCTTCCGACTTGCCGCACCTCGCGCTGCTCCAACGCGCGAAGCAATTTCGGTTGCGTCTCGATTGGGAGCTCGCCGATCTCGTCCAAGAAGATCGTGCCGCCGTTCGCTTCGAGGAAAAGTCCTTTGCGGTCGCCCGACGCACCGCTGAACGAGCCTTTCACGTGACCGAACAATTCACTCTCTGCGAGATCTTTTGGAATCGCACCGCAGTCGACGGTGATGAACGGGCCGTCCTTTCGCGTCGAGTTGTCATGGAGGCCGCGCGCGAGCACCTCTTTGCCGACGCCGCTTTCGCCCTCCAAAAGCACCGCCACTTCACTTGGTGCCGCTCGCTCTAGAAGGGCAAATACGTGGCGACTCAACGCCGAGATCCCGACGGCGTTTCCGAAGCTCGAAGTCGTCGACAGGGCGACGTTCGAGAACTCCGCGTCGAGCGAGATGGTGAGTGTCGTCGATCCGACGCGAAGACGCGTGTCCGCAGTGAGCAGTGCATTTTTGATGCGCGCGCCGCCGAGCCAGGTCCCGTTGCGACTCCCTTCGTCGACGATCGAGACGCCAGCTGCCGTGAGGCCTACGCGGAGATGTTCGCGCGAGACCGTGTCGTCGGCGAGTCGAAGCGCACATGCCTCGGATGTCCCGATGCTGATCGGGGCGAGCTCTTCGAGTCGAACGGTGATGTCGGGCAACCCATCGACACGAATCGTGGCGCGACGAAACGTGAGCGAAGTCGTCGTCTGTACGGTGCGCGTAATATCCATGGGTCGTTGCCGGATCCCAAGACGCTCTCGAAAGCGCCGAGGCCGAGACTACGATACGCTAGTAATTCGGGCGATGGCGACTGTCACGAAGAGTGTCGATGCGGCGGATGACGGCGGAGAGCCGTTACCCAAGGCGCCTCCCGTATCGGAAGCTGGCACATACGTCATCGTTTCGCCCATCGCCGCGGGCGGCGGAGGAAGCGTCTGGCTCGCTCGAGATACGCGGGTCAACGCGCTCCGTCGCAACGTCGCCGTGAAGTTCTTGCACTCCGAAGGCGGGCAAGACGCGGCTCACCGGCGCCGTTTCTTGCGCGAGGCCGAAATCGCTTCGACGATCGTTCACCCGAATGTCGTCGAAGTCATCGATGTCGGTGAAGCCGCAGGGCACCCGTACCTCGTGATGCCGTTCATCAAAGGTACGACGGTAAGAGAGCTCCTGCGGAAGGGCGCTCTCCCGCTGGAGGTAATCGTCACGATCATGGCAGATGCGCTCGCAGGACTCGGTGCAGCGCACGAAGCTCGCACGCGCGAAGGAATCCCGCTCGCTCTCGTCCACCGCGACATCTCTCCGCACAACCTCCTCGTTGGAGTCGACGGCAACACGAAGCTCACGGACTTCGGCATTGCGCGCCCTACGCAAGATGCCGGGCTTTCCACGACGCGTTGGGCCCAAGGAAAAGTGTCGTATTTCTCGCCCGAACAGGGGCGTGGTGAGCCGCTCGATCAACGGAGCGACCTCTTCGCGATGGGGATCGTCCTTTGGGAGTGCCTCACGGGCCGCTCTCTTTTTCGCGCCGACGATCCCTTCGTCACGGCGCATCGCGTGCAGACGATGCGTGCGCCTCGTCCGAGCTCGCTGCGCCACGACGTGCCGCCCGAGATCGACGAAGTCGTCGAACGCGCGCTTTCTCCCAAGCGAGAAGGCCGCTTCGATTCGGCGGCCAAAATGGCGGAGGCGCTCGTTGCCGCTGCGGCTCTTTCGGGCGTCGAAGTGAGTCGCACGGCGGTCGCTACTCTTGCTACGCGCGTCGCCGCAGAGGAAGCGGAGCGTACGAAAAATCGCCCACCGCCGCCGACGCTGGCGGCAGTTCCAGCAGCGACGTCTGTCGGAGCTTTGGAATCGACTGCGCGCGACCCAGCGCCAGAGATCCCGGAGGTGAGCGAGCCGAGGCGCAAATCGCGTTTCGGCTTGATGCTTGGCGCGGGCGGGCTGATGGTGGCCGCAATCGCGGTCTTCGCCATCTACGCGCGCGCAAAACTGCAGCCCCCGGAATCAACGTCGACTGCCAATGCGAGCGCGGTTTCGTCTGCGGGTAGCGTCGCAATTGCGCCTTCGCCAACTGGTGTGCCCTCGGCAGCAACTTCCGTTCTGCAGGAAGTTGCGAACCCGGAGTCGAGCGCGGCACCACCGGTCATGCCGAGCCCGTCTGGGACCGCGCGTCGTCGTCCGAGTCATCCACCGGTTCGTCCTCCGACGAACAACGGGCCCAAGCTCCCGTCGCCGTCGAATCCTTTCGCGCCGAAGTAATCGGCACGAATCGTTCAGGGCTTGGTTTGGACGAAGAGCCGCGGGACCTCGTCCAGCGCGAGCTCACGCGAGTAGATGCGCAGCTCGTCGATCATACCGTCGAAATTTTGAATTCCAGGAGTTCTGCAGCCGACCCAAACGTGAGCGTCGGTGATCTCGACGATGGGCGTGATCGAGTTGTTGTCGTGGCGGGGCTGTCCTTGAATGAAGACCTCTTGGTGCGACCCGCCGTAGAGCCCCACCACGTGAATCATCGGCAGGCCGAGGTCCTCGTCACGAACGATCGCTTCTGCTTGATTCAAGAGGCCGGTCGCCGTGTACGAGCTGAATTGGAAGGAGTGCGGCGCGTGGAAGCCCGCCGAGAAGCCAGTGCTCGGATTCGAGGCCGAGAGTCGCGAAAAGAAAATCGTCGGATTCGAATTGGAGTCGAAGGCTCGCGGATGAATCCAGGCGGCGATGGTGAACTTACCGCTCTGAAATGCAAAGAGCGCGGGGTTGCCGAGATCGATACACGTATTGCCGTCGAGCGATGCAGCCGTCCCGAAGTGTCCCGCTTCGTGCGAGAGCGGAGAGCTCGCGACGCCGTGATTGCCTTTCCCCGAACAGTCCGCGACGCTCACCCCGTCGGTGTCGTCGAAGGGGTAGTACCCGACGAGATTGGAGTCCGTACTCGTGAACCCTTTGCAGCCCGCACTCGCATCGAATGCGGAGTCGGGACCTGTCTCCCGGCCGGCGTCACCTTCTTCAGGGGCATCGCCGCCACCGTCGCGCCGCGCATTCGTTTCCCCGAGCTCGATGACGCAGCCCTCGCTCGCGAAGAGACCCGCGACGGCGAGGGCGCCGATCAGCACAAAGCTCATCTCTCGAGAACGCGCCACGCACGCATCATACAACGCGTTTGCGAGGCAACCGTTCGGCGAGGTTCATGCGCGGCCGCAAAAGGCTCGTTGTAACGCCCAACAGATCCACTGTTACGTTCGTGCAACAGGTAGGACAACGTGGTCCCTATCGCGCTTTTCATCGGCGAATGCGCTGAAATTCAAGCGAATCGTAGCTGGCACGAAGCCTGCGATAGGGCCTGTCCAACGAGGACGAAGCATCGACCCGGATGCGCTCCCCCACAACGAGAGGTTCCACCATGACCATGTTTTCCATGAAGCGCGCCGTCGAGTCGAAGATTGTTTCTGGCAATACGTTCTGCGCTTTGGCTCTCGCAGGCGCTTCACTGATTGCTTGCCAGCAAGAGGGCGCGACGCAAGACAGCGAAGGCGACGACAACAACGACACGGCGAGCGCGCTCACCGCAGACGCGACCGCGGGCTCGATCTCGTTCGATTCCTTCTCGGGCGCATCCGTCGACGACAAGATTCGAACGCTCAACGCGTGGGCGAAGTCGTTCGGTTCGAGTGCCGCGCGCCCCGCCGTCGTCTTCGATTCGAAAGTGTACACGCACACGGTTCCGATCGAGCTCTGGTCGGGTCTATCGCTGGTCGGCGGTCGTCGCACGGCCTCGCGCGAATACGGAACCGGCACGGTGCTCAGCTACAGAGGCGCCGCCAATACGTCGCAGCTCGCCTTCGTGACGAACTCGCAGGGTTACCCTTCGGATGGATCTCCCCGCGACATCAGCTTCGACGCGATTCAATTCGTGGGCGGCAGCACGACGAATCACGTTCCGAAAAATGATCCCTCTGGCAGTGGCTATGCAGGGAAGACGCTCTGGTACGTCAACTGGCACGATTGCGGTTTCGTAGGCTTCAACACGATCTATTGGGGCTGGGGCGATGGCGTGACGATGAACGGCATCACGCATGTCCAGGCGGTCGGTGACACGGCGTTCTACGTGAGCGGCGCCGAGAATCACTTCTTCGACGGATACTCCTTCATCGACAACTCATCGGGCGCATGGGCGAGCTCGGGCAAGCCCTTCTTTCGAACCCGCATGGAGAAGTCTTCGATCGGCCGCATCATGTTCTCGGCGCGCGGTAACTCGTATCAGCTCAGTATCGAAGGCGGACGCAACCTCGTCATCGACGGCGCAGCATTCGACGCACCCACCTCGGCGCCGACGCTCGGCAAGCAGATCTCGATTTCCGGCGGCTCCGGGATCCGAATCACGAATGCCAGTTTCAAGGGCGGAATGGCCTCGCCCGGCTCGGCCTCGGGCGGCACGAGCGGAAACCGCGCGTTGATTCACATCACTGGCGGCACGCAGATTGTCATCGACGGCAACAACTTCCTGCCCAGCACTCCGCTCGCTTGGGTCGGCCCCAACGTCGCCGCCAACCAAGTTAAGTGGGGTCTCAACGGGTACCCGACGATCGCGTCGCCCGTGATTCAGCAGTCGCGCTCGGGCCAGATCGTCAACATCGATCCGACGGTCGCGGTGCAAGTTTCTCCTTGAACCAGCGCGCTCGGTGAATCTCTAGCGTCACCGCCTAAAGCGGCGAGCGGGCAGTGCGCAAAAAGGCGCGCTGCCCGTTGCGTCGTTGTTCGCGAAAAACGAGAGCCGTTGCGGTAAAACGTCGCCGTGATTTTCGATCTCCGCAGCGACACCGTGACCAAGCCGACCCTCGAGATGCGTCGCGCGATGGCCGAAGCCGAAGTCGGCGACGACGTTTACGGTGAAGACCCGACGACTCTCGCGCTTCAGGAGCGCGTTGCCGTTCTTCTCGGAAAGGAAGCGGCACTCTTCGTCTCGTCCGGCACGATGGCCAATCAGCTCGCGATCGCCACGCAAACGCGTCGCGGCGACGAGGTCATCGTCGGTGAGGGCGCGCATCCCATTTGGTACGAATCGGGCGGTGCGGCGGCCCTCTCGGGAGTGCAGTTTCAAGTCGCCGGCACGGGCGGCTTCTACGAACCCGAAGACATCGACGCCAACGTGAAACCGCGCGCCTACTATTCGCCGCGAACGTCGCTCATTGCCCTCGAAAACACGCATAATCGTGCGGGAGGCCGCGTGCTGTCCGCGCTAAAGGCGAATGCGATCGCAGAGCGGGCACGGAGCCTCGGTCTTCGCGCCCATCTCGATGGCGCAAGGCTTTGGAATGCGGCCGTAGCTCTCGGTGAAAGCGAATCCGAGCTCGCTCGCTCCTTCGACACGGTGAGTGTTTGCTTCTCGAAAGGCCTCGGCGCCCCGATTGGTAGCGCGCTCGTTGGAGATCGCGTCGTCATCGAAGAGGCGCATCGCTTGAGAAAAATGTGGGGCGGGGGAATGCGGCAGACGGGAGTCCTTGCCGCCGCGGCCCTTCACGCGCTCGAACACCATCGCAAGCGCCTCGCGGAAGATCACGCCGCAGGCAAGATGCTCTCGTCGCTTTTGAAGAGCGCCAAAGGACTGAAGGCGCGCGACCCGGAAACCAACATCGTCAACATCGACGTCGAGGCGGATGCGGACAAGGTCGTTGCGCTCGCAAAAGATCGAGGGCTGCTCGTGGGGGTATCCGGCCCACGACGAATCCGTGCGGTGCTCCATCTCGACATTGCAAAAGAGTCAGTCCCGCGATGCGCGGAGATCCTCGCGGAGGCGGTAAGTGCGGCTTCAAAAGCTCTCTAGAACGCGTCTCGCGTGCGTGGCGTTCGCACTACTCGCCATCGCGTGCGTCCGCGGCGAAGACACACCCTACACGCGCGCCGTCTCTGCGGGAGAACGCGCAGAAACCGCGGGACGCTTCCGTGACGCGCAATCTTCCTACGACCGCGCGATCATCGTCGCCGAACGCACTGTCGACCGCGAGCACGCAGAGAAGCTCGCCATCACGATGCAAGCGAAGGCAGGCGACGTTCAGGGCGCGGCGAAACGTCTTCGCGAAGTCGCTTCCGCGAAGCCTGAAAAGAGCACGGCATCCCATGCGCTCTTCGAGCTGGCGCGCATTGAAGAAAAAACGGGCGATCCTGTCGCCGCGCATGCGACGTACGAAGAGATCCTTCACCGCTTCCCAAACTCGGCGCTCTCGCGGCGCGCGCTTCATCATGTGCTTCTCGACGTAGAAGAAGAAGGCGGTCCCCAAGCCACGCTGAGCTATCTCGACTCGGTCTCGGAGCGGCTCTCGACGACCATTCTCGCCGAACCCGTCGCTTACCAACGTGCGCTTCGACTCGAAGCTCTGGGGCAGAAGAACAACGCGCGCCGTGCCTACTTGGACGTTGCCGCCAGATGGCCGTACCCAAAGGGCGATCTCTTCGACAACGCACTCGTTCACGCGAGCGCGATCGCCGAAGAAGAAGGGGACTACGCCTCGGCGGTCGCTGATCTCGAGCGGCTCTTGTCGACACGCGAGGTGGCAGATCTCATCGGGACGTATCAGAGGCCCGAATACACGCGTGCGCTGTGGCATCTCGCGGAGATTCATCGCGACCGCCTTCACGATGACGCGCGCGCGCGAGCGACCTTTCATCGCCTTTACGCGGACTTCAAATCCTCACCGCGACGAGACGATGCGCTGTTCGAAGAGGCACGCCTATCGGAAGACCCGTGTCCTGTGCTCGACACGCTCGTCGATCACTTTCCGAATTCACGCTACGTCGCGTGCGCCGTCGAGCGCTGCAAAGACATCGAGCGCCCACAAAAAAGCGAAGCGCGTGAAACGTGCCATTACACGCTCACGCGCTCTCATCCGTGAGCCTAGCCGCCTGGTTGCGCGTGGCTCGCGAGCGAAGAAGGCCTTTTAGGGCGCTTCTTCTTCTTCGACCTCTTCGTCCTCTTCTTCGTCGTCGTCATCCTCGTCTTCGTCCTCATCGTCGTCTTCTTCTTCCTCATCTTCGTCATCGTCGTCGGCGCCAGTGCGCGCGACGGCAGATTTGTCGAATTTGAGATCGATGCCGACGTCTCCGAATTGAGCGTCGAGAAGCTCGAAGAGCTCATCGACTTCGTCGCCCGACCACTCGTCGAGCAGGTCGGAGAGAAACTCGAAGAAGTCTCCGTTGTCGAGACGGCGCTCGACCTCCTCCACTTGGTCTTCCGTGAATACGTCGAGGATGTCCTCGCGAAGGGTCTCAACATCTCCCTCTTCGATCGCATCTTGGGCTGCGAGTCGGATCTGTCGAACAGCGCGCTTGTCGAGATGAATTTCCATCAGTTTTGCTCCGCAATCAGGCGAATACGCGAAGCACACAACTCGTGTCAACAGCGATGCAGGAAGAAAGCGAGAGAGTGCGGGTATGAAGACCTCCACCTCTCAGTTTTGAAACGTTCCGCCGCGTGCAATAAATTCGAGTACGCTCGAGTCTCACCGTGCCCAGAGAGCATTTCGGACACGGAGTGCTTTCCAACAAGTAGAGCGAACGATGAACAGACGCGGTGATTCGAGCCTCATTCGGGGCGCTCGTGAGGAGAGGGCGACGGAAAGCGCCGGCCGCGGCGGCTACCGAATGCGATCCGGAAAGCATTTCGTAGCGGAACGCGTGGTGACGTGCCTCTTCGCGGCAGGAATCGCGATCGCTTGGACCGCGCGTGCACGAGCCCAATCGCCGCCCGCTTCGGACAGCGGCAGCACGGGGTCTTCCGGTTCGACGTCTTCCGGAGCGTCTGCCGGAAGCAGCAGCGGCGGTGCTTCCACGCCGGCCGGCGAGATGTACGCATCGACACCTTCTCCCGCGGGGAAGGGGACCTCCCTGCAAAGCACGACCGACGCGAAAGACTTTCACGCGCGCCTCGGATCGAAAGTCGACGACACGCCCTACCTTCAATATGGTTTCTCTCTCGTCGCTGAGTCCGTGCTCTCCGCCGGAAAGATCTGCAAGTCGTCGGAGCCTTGCATTCTCGGATCAGGCGGCGGCCTCGTCCTCCGCGCGGGTGTTCGCAGTGGCAGCCCTTGGTATGTAGGCGGCGCGTACGAGCTTTCGAAACAGGATCCGAACAACCTCTACCGCTTTGCGACGCTTCAGCAGCTTCGCGGCGAGTTTCGCTACTACATCGAAACGGGTCGCGACATGACACCGCTCTTCACTGCCGGCGCGGGCATCGCGGGCTACGGCAACGAATGGACCGTCGACACGTGGGGACCGATGGCTTTCATCGGAGTCGGATTCGAGTTTCAAGTTTCGCGCACGGCCGTCATGGGCGTGCAGGCTGCCTATCGTGGATTCGCGACCGGACGATTCGCCGACCCTGGGACGAGTACACCGAGAGCTCCCGGCCTCGCGTCGTTCTTCGCGCTCGAGTTCGTGCTCGAGGGACGCGACCCGTTGAAGGACTAGGCAACCAAGGCGAACCTTCGTTCGCGGGCGGACTAGCGACCTCCGTATTGCGGGGCGTGTTAGCCTCGGAATTACTTGTCGTCGAGCTTGGAAAGAAGTTGACGAAGTAACGCGCTTTCAGAAAACATCCCTCGGGGCGAGCCAGCAAATGACCGTCTACATCTGCAAGACGTGCGGGCGTCAGAACTCGGCGAACCTAACGTTTTGCCAAGACTGCGGCTCGCGTCTTTCGTCGCTCGGAATGGCACCCACTCCGCATGTCGACGGTCACGCCGCGTTTCATCCGAAGGCACCAACGCCGGGCATTGCTGGCGCCGATCTCTCGCGCCATCCGATGGCGCCCACGCCTGCGATTCCTGGCATCGCCATGGCAACGGCACGCTCCGCCGAACACCTCGGCGAGCTCGGAAACTCGGCGCGCCCCGCCTTGCGCCTTTGCAGTCGCTGCCAGGGCAGCTCGCTCCCCTCGGCGCAGTTCTGTAAGTTCTGCGGGAGTGCCTTCACGGCGTCCGTCGTCCCTCTTCCACCGAGAGTGCCGAGCCTGGGTGCTCCTCGAGTTTCTCCCGTGGCGCAGACCGCTTATGGAACTGGCCCATCTGGATTCCCGTCGAAGGGCCTCGCGATCCGCGTCACTTCGATCTCGAAAGACGGTGCCGAGCGCGAAAGCTATCCGGTAGCGGAAGCACTCGATTTCGGGCGAACCGAGGGCGATGCGCTCTTCGCGGATGACAAATACCTCTCGCCGCGACACGCAAGAATTTTTGGGAAAGAAGGCAAAGTTTTTTTGCAAGATCTCAGTAGCGTCAACGGGACGTACTACCGGCTCAAGGAAACTCCTTTTCCTCTCGACGACCAAGATTTGATCCTCTTGGGACAACAGGTGATAAGGTTCGAAACAGTGAATCGTGAGGACTGGCCCGGACCCGGCTGTGAGCACGGCACCCTTCTATTCGGAACGCCCGCTGGGCGTCCGCACGCTCGCCTTACTCAGCGTGGAATGGAGGGGATCGCGATGAACGTTTATTACCTGCGCTCCTCGGAGACCGTGCTCGGTCGCGAGATCGGCGACATCGTCTTCACGGACGATCCGTTCATGTCGCGGAGGCACGCTGTCATTCGTCGAACCGAAAATGGAACGTTCAACGTTTCCGATGTCGGCTCGTCGAATGGTACGTTCGTCCGCGTGCGCGAACCGGTCGAACTCTCCGTGGGCGATGAATTCCGCGTGGGGCAACAGCTCTTCCGCATCAATCCGCTAGAGGGTCAACGGTGAGCGAAGGTAAATCTCCGGTGCATGTGCGTTTGGCCGCTCGTACGGAAGTCGGACGTGTACGCGAGCACAACGAGGACAACTTCCTCATTGCCGATCTTTCCAAAAAGATTCGCGGTGACGAAGCCTTTCAAGGTGAAGCCCAGATCGTAGGATCAGGGAGCCTCTTCGCCGTCTGTGACGGCATGGGCGGCGCAGCTGCAGGCGAAGTCGCCAGTCAGCTCGCAGTCGACACCATCTACAAGATGATGGCCGAGAGCGAAGACGCCAACTCCGTCGAACGCGATGTGCTCGCACGAAGGCTCGTCAAAGCGATCGAAACCGCGGGGCTCAGCATCTATACGCAGGCCAACGCCGACCGTTCGCGTCGCGGCATGGGCACGACGGTCACCGCGGCGACCCTCCTCGATCACCGCCTCTTCCTCGCCCAAGTCGGCGACTCGCGCGGCTACATTCTCCGCGGCGACAAGCTCACGCAAGTCACGCGCGATCAATCGCTCGTGAATCAGCTCATCGAAGCCGGTCAGCTCACCGAAGAAGAAGCCGAGAACTTCGAGCACAACAACATCATCCTTCAGGCGCTCGGTACTGCCGACTCCGTCCAGGTCGACCTCACGCACGCCGATCTCAAAAAGGGAGACGTGCTCCTCCTCTGTTCGGACGGCCTCTCGGGCATGGTGCGCAACGACGAGATCCGCGAAATCTTGATGCGCGACGAAGAGCCTGCGGTTCTCTGCAAGGCGCTCACGGACCGCGCGAACGAACAGGGCGGCCACGACAACATCACCGTCATTGTCGGTCGTTTCGACGGCGACGGCTTGCCTGCGCCGGAAGAAGGCGAGGCGCCTCTCAAATACGCGAAGTACGCGCTCCCCGAAGAAGACGAAGGCGAGCCCACGCGCGCCGCACGTTCGGGCAATTCACTCCGCGCGCCCTCGAGTCCTGCTCCCGCCGATTCGTCGTCGGAGATCGTCGCGATCCCTTCTTCGGAAGGCCCACTCAACAACTCTTCGCTCGACGATCCGATCGAGCTCCCCGAGACGGCCTTGCCGTCGTGGGCCGTCATCGTGATCGTCGCGCTCGTGATCGTGGTCCTCACGGGCCTGTTCTATGTGCTCGGTAAGTGAGATTGGTTCGCGGCGAGTAAGATTGGTTCGCGGCGAGTAACTCTCTCGCGGGTTGCGCGCTGTCCGCCTCGCGGGTGGGCTTGCCTCTCCTTCCGATCGAGCCCCATGTTCCTTGAAAGGGCATGAAGGCTAAGATGGAGCGCGACAACTTCGCACACGACGCTTTTGTCCGCGTGAAAGGCGCGCGCGAGAACAATCTGAAGGACGTCGACGTTGCGATTCCGCGCGATTCGCTCGTCGTTTTCACTGGCGTCTCGGGCTCTGGAAAGTCTTCGCTCGCGTTCGGGACGATCTACGCAGAGGCACAACGGCGGTACCTCGAATCGGTTTCTCCTTATGCGCGGCGGCTCTTTCACCAAATGTCGGTGCCCGAGGTCGACGACATTCAAGGATTGCCACCGGCGGTCGCGCTTCAACAGCAACGAGGCTCCGCGACGACCCGCTCGTCGGTAGGAAGCGTCACGACGCTCTCGAATCTACTCCGCATGCTCTATTCGCGCGCGGGCGACTACCCTGCAAAACAGGAGCTGCTCTACGCCGAGTCGTTTTCGCCGAACACCGCAGAAGGCGCGTGCCCCAGCTGCCATGGTCTCGGACGCGTCTACGAAGTGAGCGAAAAGCTCATGGTGCCGGATGAATCGCTCACGATTCGCGAGAAGGCCGTCGCCGCGTGGCCGACCGCGTGGCAAGGGCAGAACCAGCGCGACATCTTGACGACGATGGGCATCGACATCGATGTTCCCTGGCGGGATTTGCCGAAGAAAACGCGCGATTGGATTCTCTTCACCGAAGAGCAGCCCGTCGTTCCAGTGTACGCCGGGTTCAACATCGCAGAGGTCAAGCGCGCGATCAAACGCAAGGAAGAGCCCAGCTACCAAGGCACGTTCACGAGCGCGCGAAGGCACGTGCTCCACACGTTTGCGACGACCGAGAGCGCGATGATGAAGCGCCGCGTGGCGGAGTTTTTGGAAGGCGCCGATTGCAAAGAGTGCAAAGGGAAACGCCTACGCAAAGAAGCGCTCTCGGTGAAGTTTGCGGGCCTCGACATCGCCGAGCTATTTCGGCGGACGTTGAAAGAGCTCGCAGGCATCTTTGGCCCGTTCGCGAAGGGAGAAGCGCAGAAGCAGAAGAACGCTTCAGACCACCCGGAGAAGGCGATCGTCACGCAACGCATCGCCGAAGATCTCGAAGGTCGCTTGGCCGTGCTTCTCGACCTAGGTCTCGGCTATCTCACGCTCGAGCGTTCGACCCCCACGCTTTCGCCCGGTGAGCTGCAGCGTCTGCGCCTTGCGACGCAGGTGCGCTCCAATCTCTTCGGAGTCGTCTATGTGCTCGACGAGCCTTCCGCGGGCTTGCATCCAGCCGATACCGAAGCGCTCCTGCGCGCTCTTCAGCGACTCAAAGCCTCGGGTAATTCCATCTTCGTGGTCGAGCACGAGCTGGATGTCGTGCGGCAAGCGGACTGGATCGTCGATGTCGGACCGGAGGCGGGAACGAAAGGAGGCGAGATCCTCTACAGTGGACCGCTCGCAGGTCTCGAGAACGCGAGCCGATCGATCACACGAAAGTATCTCTTCGAGCGCGATGCGAACGCCGTCCGGACGCCTCGCTCTCCGTCATCGTGGCTCGAGATCGTGGGAATCACTCGCAACAACCTCTCGAACTTGGACGTGCGGGTTCCGCTCGGAGTGCTGACGTCGGTTACGGGCATCTCGGGCTCGGGCAAGTCGACCCTCGTGAGCCAGGTGCTCGTCGGCCTTTTGCGCGCGGCGCTCGGCGAGAAAGCAAAGGTCGAAGAAGAAGAGGGGGATGATCTCGAGCGAGCGAAACCGGCGCCGCTGGAAGGTCGCATCGTTCGGGGGCTAGAGAAGGTGAAGCGCATCGTCGAAGTGGACCAAAAATCGATCGGTCGTACGCCCCGTTCCAATCTCGCCACGTACACCGGCCTCTTCGATCAAGTCCGCAAGCGCTTTGCCGAGACGAAGCTCGCGCGCTCGCGAAAGTATGATGCCGGGCGTTTCTCCTTCAACGTCGCCAAAGGGCGCTGCGAGACCTGTGAAGGCGAAGGCTTCGTGATGGTCGAGCTGTTGTTTCTTCCGAGCGTCTATTCGCCTTGCGGCACCTGCAAGGGCGCGCGCTACAACGAAGCGACGCTGGAAGTGAAACTCGATGGAAAGAGCATCGCAGACGTTCTGGGGATGACCGTCGACGAAGCCGCCGACTTCTTCCAGGAAGACGCATCCATCGCGCACGCTCTCGCTGTCCTCCGTGAAGTAGGGCTGGGCTACTTGCGACTGGGCCAACCCGCGACGGAGCTTTCTGGCGGCGAAGCGCAGCGCATCAAGCTCGCGACCGAGCTCCAACGAACGCAACGAAGCGGAATGATTTACGTGCTCGATGAACCGACGACCGGACTTCACCCTTCGGACGTCGACCGCCTGCTGACGCAACTCCAAAAGTTGGTCGACGCCGGCGCGACCGTGATCGTCGTCGAGCACGACATGCGCGTGATCGCCGCGAGCGATTGGATCATCGACATGGGACCAGGCGCCGGCGACGAGGGAGGAAGGGTGGTCGCCGCAACGACGCCAGAAGGTCTTTCGAGTGTTCGCGAAAGCCGTACCGGACCCTATCTCCGCCTCTAGTCGCGCGCGCTCGCGCGGGAACGGCTATCAGCGTCGACAGCGAGCGGGCTAGTCGCGACGCACAATTTCACTGAGCGGGGAACCAAAGAGCCAATCTACGAGAAGTCCCAGAAAGTGCCGAGCTGCCGCGCGAAATGCCGAAAGACCGCTGCGACGTGAATCGCGAGCGGTCCTTCGGGCTTCCACACGATCGACTCAGGGATTGATCTTGAGCACCGTATCGCGCACGTAGGCGACGGCCTTCTCGTCCCAGCCCTTGTTCGGATCCCAGTTGTTGAGCTGGAGGATGGGGATGATGCTCGTCGGCACCTGCGTCGAGCCTCCAGAGGCGCCGAGCGCGCCGTCTGCTTTGTAGCTGTTTGCCACCGTGAAGTTCATTTCGACGTACTTCCATGCGGTGCTGCCGAAAGGCACGTTGAGACGACCGACGCCGTCGCCGCCGTTCGAGCCCTGGAGCTCCTTGATGCGCGCCGAGTTCGTGTAGATGTCCATGAACACCTGGAAC